>NZ_JAQGFU010000270.1:0-4555 GCF_030078455.1 Klebsiella sp. Ech2A
AAAATAAATGTCCCGCCGCAAATATTGCCGGCCAGCGTCGGCAGGGCGAATGGCCAGATAAACTCCTGCCACGGCAGCGAGCCGTTGAAGACCAGATAAAATATCTCGACGCTGCCGACCACAATATGGGTGGTATCGGCGAGTGCAATAAGCCAGGTCATCATAATTATGACCACGATCTTTGCCGCACCGGCGGCGGGGAACATCCACACCATCGTTGCCACCAGCCAGCCGGAAATAATCGCGTTGGCAAACATTTCGCCCGGCGTATTCTGCATGACCTTGAAGCTGATCTTCTCAAAGGCGTCGCGGGTGGCAGGGTCAAATATGGGCATAACATCAAAGGCCCACGCGGCGATGGCCGTGCCGAGGAGGTTACCCGCCAGCACGATGCCCCACAGACGTAATAACAGGCCGATGTTACCGAGGGTCGGCTTATGCATGATCGGCAGCACCGCGGTCACGGTATTCTCGGTAAACAGCTGCTGGCGAGCCATGATAACGATGATAAAACCGAAGGTGTAACCGAGGTTTTCCAGCAGGTACCCCCCCGCTACGTCGGTAAGATGCACGTGAAAAATGCCTTTGGCTACCAGCGAGGCGCCCATCGACAGGCCCGCAGCGACCGCTGACCAAAGCAGAGCCATGCCGTCGCGCTCAAGCTCCTTCTGCCCCTCCTGGCGGATCTCCTCATGCGTGGCCATGGCGCGAGAGGGGAGGCGATCCTCATCCACCTCTATTTCCTCGCCCTGCTGTTTCTCGTCGCTCTCAACCTCTATCTCTTCTTTACCGCTGCGGCGATCGGGCGATTCCGGATATGGAGTCATGCCACTTCCCTCAATGATTTTTCATTATCATAAGCGTAGAGATATTTTTCGCGTACTGTGCTGGTGAACCTCCTATTTTTTAGGCAATGACAAGAATAGCAATACGGATATTGCAAAATATGTATAGAATCAGGACGCAATACTTATACCAAAGAGGGCTATGCTGAAAGCAGGCACCAGAGTGCACCTTGCTTCGGGCGATATCTTCATGGAGGCTGCAGTCCCCGGATGACCCACAGCGATAGCCAAAATTAACAGGGAGACACACCTATGAATTATCGCCTGTCGGCGCTTGCGCTCGGCGCCACACTGCTGGTGGGATGTGCCAGTTCCAGCCCTGGCGATTCGCCACAGGGGCGTTCAGACCCGCTTGAAGGGTTTAACCGTACGATGTTCAACTTCAACTTTAACGTGGTGGACCCGTACGTTCTGCGTCCGGTAGCCGTGGCATGGCGTGACTATGTCCCGCAGCCGGCGCGTAATGGGCTGAGCAACTTTACCAGCAATCTTGAAGAACCGGCGGTGATGGCCAACTACTTCCTGCAGGGCGATCCCTATAAAGGTATGGTGCACTTTACCCGCTTCTTCCTTAACACCATTCTCGGGATGGGTGGCCTGATTGACGTCGCCGGGATGGCTAATCCGCAGCTGCAGCGCGTCGAGCCGCATCGCTTTGGTAGCACTCTGGGTCACTACGGCGTTGGCTACGGCCCGTACGTACAGCTGCCGTTCTACGGAAGCTTTACGCTGCGTGATGAAGGCGGTGATATGGCTGACGGGCTCTATCCGGTGCTCTCCTGGCTGACCTGGCCGATGTCTATCGGTAAGTGGGCGGTTGAAGGGGTCGAGACCCGAGCCCAGCTGCTGGATTCCGATGGCCTGCTGCGCCAGTCCTCAGATCCGTATATCCTGGTGCGTGAAGCCTACTTCCAGCGCCATGACTTTATCGCGAGCGGCGGCAAGCTCACGCCGGCAGATAACCCGAACGCCCAGGCGATTGAGGGCGATCTGAAAGATATCGACTCGCAGTAATCTGTTGATATAAATAAAAAGGGTGAACATCGCGTTCACCCTTTTTTTATGCCGTCAGCTTATCAGAAGCGGTAGTTGAAGTTTGCGCCGTACAGCCAGGCCTTACCTTCAGAACGGAAGGTGTAAGGACCTTCTTTGATCTCTACGTGCTGGCCGTGCATGTAGGAGACGCCAACGTCTACGGATGCATCTTTATTGAAGGCGTAGGTGGTACCCGCGCTCAGCCACAGGCGGTCCTGATCCGGAATGGAGATGGAGCGGTTAGAGGCTGGAACCGGGCTATCATCGAAGGCGATACCGCTACGGAAGGTCCAGTTATCGTCGTAGTAATAGGTGGTACCCAGCGCGATACGGTAGGCGTCCTTAAAGCTCTCATCTTTATAGAACAGCGTCTCGCCGTTGTTGCCGGTCGCTTTCAGCTCCTGGAACTGGCTCCAGCTGGTATAGGTCAGGCTATAGTGAACCGCCCACTGCGGTGCGACGCGGTTATAGCCGGACAGCTCCCACATTTCAGGCAGGTTCAGGGTCAGAGAACCATTGGTAGTCTGACCGTTGGTCCCCGCCGGAAGGCCGAAATTACCGAGGATTTGGTTGTACGCTGACGGCAGGCTGCTTTTGTAGTTACCGTCAAAGTCGATTTTCACTTCAGAACGGTAGGTGAAGCCATAGCGGTTATTCTTATCAAGTTCATAAAGAATACCGGCGTTCCAACCGAAGCCCCAGGCGTTACCGTTCAGGTGTGCAATCTGCGTATCCGCAGGGATTTGCGATACCGGGCCCGCCAGCTGCGGCGGCAGGGCGCCGGAACCGGCAACGATCTGCCCCAGATCGCCCGCGTAGCGCTCGATCTTGGCCTTCGCATACACCGCGTCAAACCCTAAGCCAAAGCTCCAGTGACTGTCCAGACGATAGGCGCCGCTCAGGTTGAAGTTGGCGGTGGTTAAATCGGTTTTCCCCCCCATGCTGCCGGCGGCATAATCGTCGGCGTACTCGGTAGCCAGACCGTAGTTAGAGGTAATCGATGCCCCCCAGCCAAACTGATCGTTAATCGGCGACACGAAGTGGAAGTTAGGTACCCATGCGGTTGGCGCAATATTATTGGCGTTCAGGCTTTTGCCCGTTGGCGACTTGCCCGAGATGTTGACATCGGGATCGACAAATACCGCGCCCATAGACATGGTTGGACGATCGAACATCATAATCAATGCTGGGTTACGGCTGGCATTGCCCGCATCGTCAGCAATTGCGCCTTCACCGGAATAGGCGCGACCCAGGCCTGATGAAGAGAATTCGTTTAACTGAAAGCCTGCTGACCAGGCCTGTGTGGAAACAAGTGCTACAGCCACTGCGAGGGCAGATTGGGTAAAGCGGGTTTTCTGGCTCATGCCCATAACCTCATTGAGTTATTTTTATTCAAACTATGTTACATGCCGTAACAGAAGCGCGAAGTGTAGGGTCTGCTTTACGACAGAGAAATCAGACCAGTGCGCTGAGTATAGGTCTGACCAGATGATATGTTGCAAGTTTGTTTATGGGATTTTTCAATTGTGATACGAAAAAAGCGATCCAGCCGGCAAATTTGCCTTCGTCCAGGGGGGCTGATTCGGGTAATTCTTGTTTTGGATCATTTTTAAGTGTGATTTCGGTCACTTAGCGCCGTTGTCATCATTAACGACTGGAGGCACTCCTCGCCCGGGCGTAAAATAAGCCTATTAATTGTCTGGCACCTTGCGTGCATATACAGAGGAAATCTACGATGAGTAAAGTTAGTGCAGATGAAACCCCGGTTTGCTGCTGTATGGATGTTGGCACCATTATGGACAACACCGATTGCACCGCCTCTTACAGCCGCGTGTTTGCCAACCGCGCTGAAGCCGACGAAACCCTGGCGGCGTTGAGCGAAAGAGCCCGCGGCGTGGAATCCGATCCGTGCAAAATTATCCCGACCTTTACCGAGGTTGAAGGCGGCGTGCAGCTGGATATCGATTTTGTATTCTGCTGCGAAGCGGAAACCCTGATTTTCCAGCTCGGCCTGCGTTAATTCCGTTCTGACGCCCCCTTTCTGCGGGGGCGCCATCTTCTCCTTTCAATGTGTTTTGGCTCCCACTTTTTTGCTTCTCCGATTGGCTTAATGTAAAAAATTAGTTAAAACTGTTATCAGGTCAGACCACTTGGTTTTATCGGTTAACAGGGGAGAGTTATGAGTCAGGCACTACCGCTTGTCACCCGTCAGGGCGATCGCATTGCCATCGTCAGCGGTTTACGTACTCCGTTTGCCCGTCAGGCAACGGTATTTCACGGCGTTCCCGCGATTGATTTGGGAAAAATGGTCATCAGTGAAATGCTGGCTCGCAGCGATATTCCCCCGCAGATTATTGAACAGCTGGTCTTTGGCCAGGTGGTACAGATGCCGGAAGCGCCGAATATTGCGCGCGAGATCGTGCTCGGCACCGGCATGAGCGTGCACACCGATGCCTACAGCGTCAGCCGCGCCTGCGCGACCAGCTTCCAGGCCGTCGCCAACGTCGCCGAAAGCCTGATGGCCGGAACGATCCGCGCGGGCATTGCCGGCGGCGCCGACTCCTCATCGGTGCTGCCTATCGGCGTAAGTAAAAAGCTGGCCCGCACGCTGGTGGATGCCAATAAGGCGCGCACCCTCGGCCAGCGGCTGAAGCTCTTTTCCCGCCTGCCCCTGC
>NZ_JAQGFU010000271.1:0-4524 GCF_030078455.1 Klebsiella sp. Ech2A
GGCCGGCTCATTCCTTCGGCATGGCCTTCATTGCCCGGGGGGCGGTGGCGGCGGTTTCGGCGCTGGTGCTGCTGGGGGTCAAGTCCGCGGAGCCGGTGGCCCAGGCGCGGAGCGGCGGCCGCCCGCTCGGGGATATTGTGCGCCAGCCGGGTTTTGCCCGCACGGTATTCAGCGGGGCGGTGGCCTACATGGTGATGAACTTCCTGATGACCGCCGCGCCGCTCTCCATGCACCTGCACGGGATTTCACAGCAGGCGTCGAACCTCGGCATTCAGTGGCACGTGGTGGCGATGTACGGCCCCGGCTTTTTTACCGGCAGGCTGATCGCCCGCTTCGGAGCCGGACGCATTAACGCGGCGGGGCTGGCGCTTCTCGCGCTGTCGGTGCTGGTTGGGCTGTCCGGCACCGAGGTGATGCACTACTGGGTATCGCTTATCCTGCTGGGCATCGGCTGGAACTTCGGCTTCACCGGCGCCTCGACGCAGATTATGGATTTCCACCGTCCGGAAGAGAAAACCCAGGTACAGTCGCTGAACGACTTTATCGTTTTCGGTGTGATGATGGTGGGGGCCTTCGCCTCCGGCGCGCTGATGAATCTCTTTGGCTGGAACGCCGTCCTCTGGGGCTCGCTGGTCCCGGTAATGGCGGCGCTGGCGGCGCTGCTGTTCGGCGCGCGCGCCAGGCGCCAGCACTAAAGCGGGTCAGCCTGGACGATGCGCCCCGACTCCAGCTTGATGATGCGGTCCGCGAGGTGGAAGTAGCGATCGTCATGGGTGATGGCGACGATGGTTTTGCCCTCGGCCTTCAGCATCGGCAGGAGCTCAAGATAAAACACCGCCTTAAACTCCGGGTCCTGATCGGCCGCCCACTCGTCGAACAGGTACAGCGGGCGCTCCTCAAGCCACGCCTGCAGCAGCGCCAGCCGCTTGCGCTGCCCCTGCGACAGGGCGGTGGTTGAGAAGCGTCCCTCGGCAAAGCGGACCTTGTGCTGCAGCTTCAGGAGCCGCAGCAGATGGTTAACCTGCTCCGTCGTGCGTTCGTGGACAAACGCCACGTCGTCGAAGAGGAAAAAGTCGTTAAATACCGCCGAAAACAGCTGGCGGTAGCCCTCCTGCCGATCGCCGGCAAGGGCGCGGCCGTTGAGCACGATCGCGCCGCTATCCGGCGGATAGAGCCCCACCAGCAGGTTGGCGAGGGTGGTTTTACCGCTGCCGTTGCCGCCGACGATAAACACCAGCTCGCCCGGGGAGAAGCGCATATCGAGCGGGCCGAGGGTGAAGCTTTCCCCATCTTCCCCCCGGTATTGATAGCGAATGGCTTCCAGCGCCAGGGAGCGAAAGGGCTCCGCGGGCAGGGGGCGCTGCGGCTGCTCCGGCGGCAGATCCTCGCGCAGCTGCTGTACCCGCTGCAGCGCGACCCTGGCGCTGGCGAGGGTCGGCAGCGACGACAGCACGCCCTCCACCGGCACAATCATATACAGAAATATCATCACGTAGCCGGTGATGGTCGCGGGCTCGAGCGTCAGCAGGTCGCGCAGGCCGAACAGCACCAGGCCGATAAAGGCGAAGAACAAAATGCTGCCCCAGCTGGTGGCGAGCCCGTACAGCACGTAGCCGCGGGTGCGCTGCTGGCGCACGGCCTCGATATTATCGGCCAGCTCGCCGGCGACGAAACGGCGGCGGCGGTCGGCGTTAAGGCGATATTCGCGTCCGCCGTCGAACAGCTTTTTGCACTGCTGAATCAGGGTATCCTCCCGCAGCCGCGACTGGCGTAGCAGGCCCATGGCCCGGCCGTGCGCGGCGCGGTAGCCGAGGCTGCCGAGGGCGATGGCCGCCAGCGCCAGCCCGAGAACGCTGACGGAGAGGGTGGCGAGATAAACCAGGCAGCCGGCGATCACCGCCCCGTAGATGAACAGGTTGGGCAGGCTGACGAAAAACACCACCAGGGTGTCGAGGTCCTGAGTGAGCACCGATATCGTTTTGCTCATCCCGGACTTCTCCAGCTGCAGCCAGCGGGTTTCGCTGACCTGGCGGGTCAGCTCGCCGCGCAGGCGCGCCTTCACCCTCTGGCCGAGATACATAAAGGTGGTCTGCGAGATAACGCGGGTGGCCAGCATCAGCAGCGCCAGCAGCGCAAACTGCACGCCGGGCCCGAGCCAGCGGTCGGTCTGCGGCAGCGTCAGGCTGTGGTTAATCATCGCCAGCAGCGAAGCGTTGCTAAAGCCGCTAATCAGCCCGGCGACCACCGCCAGCAGCAGCCAGCCGCCGACCATTCGAAATAAAACCAACAACACCGACATGTGAAATTCCTTATTCATTACTCACAATGCGTTATGCGAATTAACGATGGGCCCCGGGACGGATCAGCGGCCAGACCAGCAGCGGAACGCCGATAAGCGATGCCACCAGCCCAACCGGCAGCTGGCGCGGATAGAGCGCGTTGCGCCCCAGCCAGTCGGCGACCGTCATAATGACCGCCGACAGCAGCGCCGCGGCGTACAGCTGCGCCAGCGGCCCCTTGACCCCGAGCCGGCGCGCCAGATGCGGCCCCAGCAGGCCAATAAACGACACCGGGCCCACCAGCAGGGTCGCCAGCCCGGTCATCACCGCCGCCAGCACCAGCACGCCCAGGCGGGCGCGGGGCAGGGAAACGCCCAGCGAACCGGCGACGCCGCCCAGCGGCAGCAGCACCAGCCAGCGGCGAAACAGCGGCGCCAGCGCCAGCAGGATCAGGGTGGCGATAAACAGCACCTGCGCCAGCGGGGCGCTGATGTAGTAGGTGCTGCCGGTCATCAGCGGCAGCAGCACCGCGCTGGCGGCAAGGTTATTGAGCATCACGATGCTCACCGCCGCCTGACAAAGGGCGTTCAGCGCCAGGCCGTTGAGCAGCACCCGCTGCGGATTAAAGGCGCTGCGGCGGCTGTTCCACATCGTCAGCAGCAGGCTGATCAGCGCCCCGGTCAGGCTGCTGAGCAGCAGAAAAGCGCTTCCCTGAGTGGGGAACAGCAGAATATAGGCCGTCACCCCCATCGCCGCGCCGCCGCCGATGCCCAGCACTTCCGGACTGGCCAGCGGGTTGCCGCTCACCCGCTGCATCAGGACTCCGGCGGCGGCCAGCAGGGCGCCGGCGCTGATGGCAGCCAGCAGACGGGGGATCCGCAGCGGCAGCAGCTGCGCCAGCTCGCCGCGGGTCGCCCAGTGCCAGTGGCTTATCCCGTGGCCGAGGAACAGCGAAATCACGACGGCCGCCGCCAGCGCCAGGGCCACCGCCCACGGGATCCAGCGGCCGGCGGGCTGCGCCGGGATCAGCGGCGGCGGGGAGGTATCAATCCCGTGCTGGCGGGCGTGGCGCGCCAGCAGGATCAGCAGCGGCCCGCCGGTTAGCGCGGTCAGCATCCCCACCGGCAGCAGCTGGCCGTTGAACAGCGAGACCTTTGATACGCAGAGGTCGGTAAACCACAGCAGGCCGGCGCCGGTCAGCGCGCTGTGCAGCATCAGTTGGCGCGAGGTGCGGGCGCCGCCAAAGCGCGCAAGGTGCGGCGCGGCGAGGCCAAGAAAGCCAATCACCCCGACGGCGTTGATAATCACTGCGCTCATCACCAGCGCCAGCGCGACCGCGGTGCCGCGAATGCGTAGCGGCGAGGCGCCGAGGCCGCTGACCATCGTCTCCGGCAGCTGCAGCAGCTCCAGCGGGCGCAGCAGCAGGGCCAGCAGGAGCGCGCAGAGCGCCAGCCACGGCAGCAGCGCCAGCAGCAGATGACCATCTTCCTGCGCCAGCGAGCCGCCGCCCCACATCAGGACGGTCAGCAGAAAGCGGTCGTTGACGATAGCGATCAGCATCGTCAGCGCCCCGCACCACAGGTTGATCATCATGCCGGCCTGAATCATCACCAGCGGGGAGAGGCGCTGACGCCAGCTCAGGAGCAGCACCAGCAGCAGCGCCGCCAGCTCGCCGCCGATAATCACCGCCATTCGCGGCCCGCCGGTCAGCGCCGGCAGCCACAGCGATGCCAGCCCCATCGCCAGGGTCGCGCCCGAGGTCAGGCCGAGGGTCATCGGCTCCGCCAGCGGATTGCGCAGCGCGCGCTGCATCAGCCAGCCGCAGAGCCCGAGGGTGGCGCCGCTGACGATGGCCATTCCCTGACGTGGAAGCCACATGCCGTGCAGGATAATCGCCTGCGGCAGCGCGTTTTGCGCGCTAAATAGCGCATGAAATCCGCCCTGATGCAGCACGTCGCTGGCCGCCAGCAGCAGGGAAATCAGCCACAGCGCGGCGATAACGCCCCACGACAGGCGTCGGGAAAAGGGTTCAGGCATCGCGCCACCCCGCCATCAGCTGGCTGAAAATATCGGCAAAGCGCCCGGCGGTAATCAGGGCTCCGGCGTCGCTGATGGGCTGCTCGATCAGCCCGATCGGGTAGCGCGAGGTCAGCGGCAGGCTCTGCCAGAGCGGGCTTTGCCGCCAGCGGGCCACCGCGTCGCGCCGATCTTCAGCCACCAGCAGGATCAGCCGCGCGTCGAGGGG
>NZ_JAQGFU010000272.1:0-4439 GCF_030078455.1 Klebsiella sp. Ech2A
CGATACCCTCGCCCAGCTCGACCTGCTGCAATCCGCGGCATTTTTCGCCTGGGCAAACCGCCTGATGCTGACCCTCGGCGAGCCGTTTACGGATTAGCTCTCCGGCCCCGCGCGCCGCACCAGGCGCGGCGCGCGACGGCTAGCGAAGGCTGCGCTGATAGCGGACGTAAATCAGCAGCGAGCTCATGGCGAGGAAGGAGAGCCCGGCGGCAGGCAGCGCAACCGAATGCCAGCCAAAGCCCCAGGTCAGCATCATTCCTCCGCACAGGGCGCCAATCGCGCTGCCGAGGTTAAAGGCAATCTGTCCCCCCGCCGCCCCCAGCATCTCCCCGCCGCGGGCGTTTTGCAGCAGCAGGATTTGCAGCGGCGCCGCGAGCGCAAACAGACCGGTACAGCAGATAAAGGCCAGCAGCAGCGCCGCCGGCTGACGATCGCCGAAGATAAACATCAGCAACAGCACCACGGCAATCATGCCGTCGGTGGCGGCGGCAATGCGCAATGGGCTAAAGCGGGCGGAAATTTTGCCGCTGAGCACGTTGCCCAGCACCATTCCCAGACCCACCAGCATCATAATAAAGACGATCGCGCCTTCGGAAAAACCGGCAACGTTAATCATAAACGGCTTGATATAGCTGAACCACGCGAAAACGCCGGCGTTACCAAACAGCGTCGCGGCAAATATCAGCCACGGTGCCGGTGATTTTAAAAAGTAAAACTGTTCGCGCAATCGCGTCGTGGCTTTATCAAACAGCGTCGGCACCCAGCGGATAATAGACAGGAAGACCGCGACGTTAAATATCGACAGGGCCATAAAGGTGTCGCGCCAGCTAAACTGGTGCCCAAGCCAGGTTCCGGCAGGCACGCCGATCAGGTTGGCCACCGTCATCCCGCCTATCATCCCGGCGACCGCCGCGGTGACTTTTCCCGGCGGGGCTATTTTCGACAGGATAATCGCGCCAACGCCAAAAAAGGCGCCGTGGGGAAAGCCGGAGACCAGCCGACCGGCCGCCAGCATGGAATAGCTCGAGGAGAAGGCAAAAATGGCGTTACCGATAACGCTGAGCGCGGCGAGAAATAGCATGATCGATTTTAACGAGAAGCGGCTCGAAACCAGCGCCATCACCGGCGCGCCGATCACCACCCCGCAGGCGTAATAAGAGATCATATTGCCGGCGACGGGAATCGAGATCCCCACGTCGTGGGCCACTTCCGGCAGGACGCCCATAATGCCAAATTCCGCCATTCCCAGACCAAAGGTGCCAAGCGCTAACGAAAAAATAGTCTTTTTCATACTTCTGAACCTTAAATAACTCAGGCCTGCCCTGGCCGCAAACGAGCGCGACGGCAGGCCGGGCAACGTGGCAAACAGGTCAATCCCGGGCGGTATAACCCTTTGTTTTTACTTTCGGTCGGCATTATTGACCATTCGGCAACCGCAGGCCAGACAAAAACGAGAAGTGACCTGTTTATCCATATAACGGCGCGATCGCTGCATGAATATCGCCTCTGGCGCTTAATTAGCGGGCGGCGCGGCTGCGGTGAATGAATATTTTCCGCCGGCCGCTGGCGCCGTTATTACACTTCATAGTAGAGCGCTGACCCGGCGCTCTACACGACGGAGAAGAGCCCATGGGAAACAAGAAAAAGAGCAAAGCCATCGATCGCGTCGGTAAAACCGAGCCGCTCGGCGAAAAAGAGTATCAAAAGGCGCTGCGCAAGCTGCACGTTGAGCTGGTCAAGCTGCAGCTGTGGGTCGTCAGCCAGGGGCTGAAGGTCTGCATCGTGTTTGAGGGGCGCGACGGCGCGGGGAAAGGCGGCACCATCAAAGCCATCACCGAGCGGGTCAGCCCGCGCGTATTTCGGGTGGTCGCCCTGCCGGCGCCCACCGAACGCGAGAAGAGCCAGCTCTACTATCAGCGCTATATTCCCTTTTTACCCGCCGCCGGAGAGATAGCGATCTTCGACCGCAGCTGGTACAACCGCGCCGGCGTCGAGCGGGTGATGGGCTTTTGTACCCCCGAGCAGACCGACAAATTCCTCGAAGGCGCGCCGATGGTCGAGCGGGCGATGGTCGAGTCGGGGATCATTTTGCTGAAATACTGGCTGGAGGTGACCCCGGAGGAGCAGGAGCGCCGCCTGCGCGACCGCATCAACGACGGGCGCAAAATCTGGAAGCTGTCGCCAATGGACATCAAGTCGTTTAACCGCTGGGACGACTATACCGCCGCCCGGGACGCGATGTTCGCCGCCACCGATACCGCCTGGGCGCCGTGGTTTGTCGCCCGTTCGGAGGAGAAGAAGCGCGTTCGCCTGAACATCATCACCCACCTGCTGGCGCAGATCCCCTACAAGAATCCGCATATCGAACCGGTAAAATTGCCCAGGCGCAAAACGGGCAAGACGAAATCTACCGAGTACCCCTTCCGTTTTATCAAGGAGCATTTCTAGCCTCTCCCGCCGGCTCCCGCATCGGCGGGAGCCTCCTGGCCCTACCCCTTTTGGCGATCGCCAATGGCACAATTCGCGCTTTACCTCAGGTTAACCTGAGGTATTACCGTTGTCGGCAGAACAAAACGACCTTACAGGAGCAGCATGATGCAGGAAGTAGACAGCGGTTTTACCCACGTCGCCTTTATGGTGCGCGATCTGCAAAAAAGTATCGATTTTTATACCCGCTACACCGCAATGCAGGTGATTCACCGGCGCTCGCCCGATCTGCCCTCCGCGCGCCACGTGGCGTGGCTGAGCGATCGCACCCGCCCGTTTGCCCTGGTGCTGGTGCAGACGGATAGCCACACCGATACCCCGCTTGGGCCCTTCGGTCACCTCGGGGTAGCCTGCGCGACGCGCCGGGAGATCGATGAAAAAACCGCGATAGCGCGCCGCGAGGGGGTGCTGCGCAGCGAGCCTGAGCAGCTCGGCGAGCCGGTGGGCTACTACGTGTTCTTTGCCGACCCGGACGGCAATACCCTCGAGCTCTCTTACGGCCAGCGGGTGGGGCTGGAGGTCATGCGCGGCGAAGGCTAAAAAAATGGCGCGACATCGGTCGCGCCATGCAGAATTCCGCGGCAGGCCTATTTTATCCCCTGCGAACTCTCTTTCTTCGCCTCCAGGCGCTCAACGTCGCGGTACCAGCGCGGGTGGTGTTTTTTCGCCCAGCGGCGGCTCACCTTGCCTTCAATCATGCCCTTAATCGACCCCTTCACCCAGAACGCCATATACATATGGATCAGGATGGCGTGGATCAGCACAATCGCCGACGCCGCGTGGATCAGCAGGCCGTAGCGGATGACCTGAATCGGGAAATAGTGCGCAAACCAGGGCCGCCAGATAATCACCCCGCTCACCAGCAGCACAAAAATCATGCTCATGATGGTCCAGAACATTATCTTCTGCCCGGCGTTATATTTCCCGACGCGCGCCACCTTATGCTCGTTGCCTTTCAGCACCTCAACAATCCCCTTCAGCCACGGAATATCCTGCTTGTCGGGAATGTTGTGGTGCACAAAACGGACGAACATAAACATCAGGGCGATAAAAATCACCACCCCGAAGAAGGGATGCAGAATGCGCCCCATCTGCGGCGTACCGAAGGTTTCCGTCAGCCACTGCAGGGTCGGGAAGAAGAACGAGATCCCGGACAGTGACACCAGAAAGAAGCAGATAACCACCGTCCAGTGACAGGCGCGGTCGATAAACTTCGTGCGCACAATCATCTTCGATTTACTCATCATGTTCCTCCTCATCATCGTCCACTTCCTTGTTCGGTCCGATACCGATGTAGTGATAGATAAGCCCGGCAAAGGTGGCGACAAAGCCCAGCGCCGAGAGCGGCTTCAGCGCCCCTTTCCACAGATTGATGCTGGTATCGATTTTCGGGTCGTTCGGCAGCTTGTGGTACAGCTCCGGCCGGTCGGCGTGATGCAGGACGTACATCACGTGCGTGCCGCCGACGCCGGCCGGATCGTACAGGCCCGCGTTGTCATAACCGCGGGTTTTCAGCTCGGCGACGCGCTCGCCGGCCAGCGCTTTCATATCCTCTTTGGAGCCAAAGTGGATAGCGCCGGTCGGGCAGGTCTTCACGCAGGCCGGCTCCTGGCCGACGGTCACGCGGTCGACGCACAGCGTGCACTTGTAGACGCGGTTGTCTTCCGGGTTCAGGCGCGGAACGTCGAACGGACAGCCGGCGATGCAGTAGCCGCAGCCGATGCACTGCTCGGACTGGAAGTCGACGATGCCGTTAGCATACTGAATGATAGCCCCTTCCGACGGACAGGCCTTCAGGCAGCCCGGGTCGGCGCAGTGCATGCAGCCATCCTTACGAATTAACCACTCCAGCCTGTCGTTTTGCTCCACTTCCGAGAAGCGCATCACCGTCCAGGATTTGGCGGTCAGATCCGCCGGGTTGTCGTACACCCCGACGTTGTGACCGACCTCAT
>NZ_JAQGFU010000273.1:0-4326 GCF_030078455.1 Klebsiella sp. Ech2A
GGCGGAGGCCTTTCCCGCCACCGCCGGTCTCGGATACCGCATTTTCCTTGTTCGCCGCTACATGGCGATGGACGTCATTATTCCCTACGTGATCTGGATAACCCTGCTGGCCTGGCTGATGGATCTGGCCCTGCGTCAGCTGCACAAAGCCTGCTTCCCGTGGGCGGAAGGAGGCCGGGTATGAGCTTTATTGCCATTAAAAATATCTGGCAGGAGTACGGCGACCACGTGGTGCTGGAGCGCATCAACCTCGAGGTCAGGGAGGGGGAGTTTTGTTCGATGGTCGGCGCCTCCGGCTGCGGGAAATCGACCTTTTTGCGCCTGCTGCTGGGCCAGGAAAAACCGACCCGGGGCGCCATCACCCTTGACGGCCAGCCGCTGGCCGCCGAGCCGGACCGCAGCCGCGGCGTGGTGTTCCAACGCTATTCTGTATTCCCGCATCTCAACGTGCTGGATAACGTGACCGTTGGTCTCGAGCTGCCGGCCTCGCCGCTGCTTGGCCGTCTTTTTGGCGCCCGCAGACGGCTTGCCCGCGAACGGGCGGCGCAGATGCTGGAGAAAGTCGGCCTCTCCCACGCGCTCGATAAGTACCCGGCGCAGCTCTCCGGCGGCATGCAGCAGCGGCTGGCTATCGCCCAGGCCTTCGTGATGCAGCCGCGCATCCTGCTGCTTGATGAGCCGTTTGGCGCCCTCGACCCGGGTATCCGCAAGGATATGCACGCGCTGCTTTTGCAGCTGTGGAGCGAAACGCGGATGACGGTCTTTATGGTGACCCACGATTTGGCCGAGGGCTTCAATCTCGGGACCCGGCTGCTGGTCTTTGACAAGGTGCGTCACGACCCGCAGGCGCCCAACGCCTACGGCGCGCGCGTGACCTACGACATACCGCTTAACGAAGCCCGCATGTCGCAGATGCTCGGCACCGGCAGCGATAACAACGTTTATGCATTAAGGAGATAGTCAGATGAAGCCACTTTTTCACTCCGCACCGAGCCTGCGCGAAGAGCTTGTCCCGGGCGGCGGCCATACCTCGTTTATTCTGCGCCGCGGGCAAATCCTGCGCCTGACCGACATCGACGGCGAGGCCAACGTCAGCATGATGATGCTCAATCCGCATGAAAAGAGCGAACGCCTGAACCTGCCGGATACCCTGAAAGGGCAGCACACCGCGCGCCTGACCGCCGGGCACTGCTTCTACTCCGATATGGGTCGCGTGCTGGCGGGGATCGTCGCCGATAGCAGCGGCTGGCACGATCCCTTTGGCGGCGTGCTCAACGCCGAAGAAACCTTAGAAAAGTACGGCGCAGGGCGCTACCAGGAGCTGCGCAACGGCTACTACCGCAACGGCGTCGATAACCTGCTGGTTGAGATGGGCAAATGGGATCTGGGCCTGGAGGATCTGCTGATGGTGGTCAACTTCTTCAGCAAGGTCACCGTCGCCGCCGACGGCAGCTTCCATTTCTGCGCCGCGCCCTCCAGCGCCGGGCGCTACGTCGAGCTGTTTGCGCCGATGGACGTGCTGATCGTCCTCACCGCGCTGCCGCATCCGCAGGACCCCGCTACGGAGTATGCCCCGCGTCCGGTCCAGCTGAGCTGGTTCGACGCCGACGATACCGAGGCGGCGGTCGCCTCGCTGCTCACCCGCGATGAAAACCAGCGCGCGTTTGCCAATACCCAACTTTTTGCCCTCTGAGGAGCCGTCCATGAGCCTTGTTACCAGTCCCCGCAACCCGGCTGATGCCGTCTATCGTCACGTGATCCCGGCGGGCGAACCCTGGCTGTTCGAAGTGAAGAAAGGGCAAACCCTGCGGCTGCTCGATCTTGAAGGCAACCAGGCTATCGACACCCTGTTCTATAACGCCGATAACCCGCGCGAACGCTACGATCCGCAGCGCACGCTGCGTCGCCAGGGGAACGTCTATCTGACCGCCGGCAGCGTGCTGTTCTCGAACCTTGGCCGGCCGCTGCTGACCATCGTTGCCGACACCTGCGGCCGCCACGACACCCTCGGCGGCGCCTGCGCCCAGGAGAGCAACACCGTGCGCTATGCCGCCGATAAGCGCTACATGCACAGCTGCCGGGACAACTTTCTCTGCGCCTGCCTGCACGACGGCCGCCTGCACAAGCGCGATATCGGCGCCAACATCAACTTCTTTATGAACGTGCCGGTGACGGAAGAAGGCGGGCTGACCTTCGAAGATGGTATCTCCGCCGCCGGGAAATACGTCGAGCTGCGCGCGGAGTGTAACGCCATGGTGCTGATCTCCAACTGCCCGCAGCTCAATAACCCGTGCAACGGCTGGAACCCAACCCCGGCGGAGGTGCTGGTATGGAACTGACCCGCTGGCAGCGCTGGCGGCTAATGGCCTATCGCCTGTTTGCCGTACGCGCCGATCGCCTGAACAGTACGCCGTCGCGTAAATCCTGACGCCGACGCGCCCCCGGGGACGACCCTGGGAAGAACGCTATTTTGCTGCGGGACGACCCGCCATGATGTGAGTCCCGCTTATGTTTAACACGCTACTTATTGCCAACCGCGGCGCTATCGCCTGCCGAATTCTGCGCACGCTGCGCGATATGCAGGTTAAAGGCGTTGCCGTCTATTCCAATGCCGATCTCAGCAGCCTGCATATTCGCGAAGCCGATGAAGCGCTTAGCCTCGGCGACGGCCCGGCGGCGCAAACCTATCTGGTGGTGGAGAAAATCATCGCCGCCGCGCGGCAAAGCGGCGCCGAGGCGATCCACCCCGGCTACGGCTTCCTGTCGGAAAACGCCGCCTTCGCCGAAGCCTGCGAAGCCGCCGGGCTGGCATTCGTCGGCCCGACGCCGCAGCAGCTGCGGACCTTTGGCCTTAAGCATACCGCCAGGGCGCTGGCTAAAGCGCAGGGGCTGCCGCTGCTGGAAGGTACCGGGCTGCTGGCCGATAGCGCCGAGGCGTGCCGCGCCGCGCAGGCGATTGGCTATCCGGTGATGCTGAAAAGCACCGCCGGCGGCGGCGGGATCGGCATGCGGGTGTGTCACGATGCCGACGAGCTGGCGGAGGCCTTTGAGACCGTCCGCCGCCTCGGGCAGAACAACTTTAGCGATGCCGGCGTGTTCGTTGAAAAATATATCTCCCGCGCGCGCCACCTTGAGGTGCAGATCTTTGGCGACGGGCAGGGGGAGGTTATCGCCCTCGGCGTGCGCGACTGTTCGATTCAGCGGCGTAACCAGAAGGTTATCGAAGAGACGCCGGCCCCCAATCTGCCTGAGGGGATGGCGCAGGCGCTGTGTGAGGCGGCCATCGCCCTGGGCAAAGCGGTCAGCTACCGCAGCGCCGGGACGGTGGAGTTTGTTTACGATAGCCTGGCGCAGCGCTTCTATTTTCTTGAGGTTAATACCCGCCTGCAGGTTGAGCACGGCGTGACCGAGCAGGTGTGGGGCGTCGATCTGGTGCGCTGGATGGTCGCCCTGGCGGCGGGGGATTTGCCGCCGCTGTCCCGGCTGATGGCGGATCTGCAGCCGCGCGGCCACGCGATTCAGGCGCGGATCTACGCCGAAGATCCCGGCCGTCAGTTCCAGCCGTCGCCGGGGCTGCTCAGCGAAGCGACCTTCCCGCCGGCGGATGGGCAAACCCTGCGAATTGACCGCTGGGTGGAGGCCGGCTGCGAGGTGCCGCCGTTCTTCGACCCGATGCTGGCAAAAACCATCGCCTGGCAGCCCGACCGCGAGCGGGCCATCGCCCGTCTCGGCGAAGCGCTGGCGGCAACCCGGCTGTACGGCGTGGAAACCAATCGTCTCTACCTGCAGCAAATTCTGGCTTTCACCCCCTTTAGCGAAGGCGAAGCCTGGACCCGCTGCCTGGAGCAGCTGAGCTATCGGGCGGCGACCGTCGAGGTGCTGAGCGCCGGAACCCAGACCAGCGTTCAGGACTATCCGGGGCGCCTCGGATACTGGGCGGTGGGCGTTCCGCCTTCGGGGCCGATGGACGACCGGGCGCTGCGCCTCGGCAACCGGCTGCTTGGGAACCCGGAGGGCGAAGCGGCGCTGGAAATCACCCTCAGCGGGCCGACGCTGAAGTTTAACTGCCTCGCCGAGGCGGCGATATGCGGCGCGGCGGTGGCGGTGACCCTCGACGGCGTGGCCCAGCCGATGAACCGCGTCTTTACGATTCCTGCCGGCGCGACGCTGAAAATCGGCCCGGTCAGCGGCGCGGGGGTGCGCAGCTATATCTGCCTGCGCGGCGGCATTCAGGTGCCGGACTATTTAGGCAGCAAAAGCACCTTTACCCTCGGACAGTTTGGCGGCCACGCCGGACGCGCGCTGCGCGGCGGCGACGTTCTGCAC
>NZ_JAQGFU010000274.1:0-4283 GCF_030078455.1 Klebsiella sp. Ech2A
TCCGACTTGTATAAGAGCCAGCATTGCCCTGCAGGCGCCCGGCATGCTGACCGCCGGGCGCTATCGGCTGGTGGCAGAGATCGGCGACTGGTTTTCACGCGACGGGCGGGAAACGCTCTACCTTAAGGCGCAGATCGATTTTGCGATCGCCGAAGACGCCGATGAGCACTTCCACCTGCCGTTTTTGATTGCCCCCGGCGGCTGGTCGACCTATCGGGGGAGCTAATGTTGCGTTCTGGCCCGGCCCGGGGCGTCAGCCCTGCTGGTGCCAGACGCGCTCGCCGTTGACCCAGGTCTCGCTGATATTGCGCTCGTCGCCGAGGGTCATCAGCACAAACAGCTGCTCGTAGATATCCTTGCAGCGTCCGATGCGCAGCCGCTGTAAAGGGGTGGCGGCCGGGTCGATAACCACGAAGTCGGCCTCTTTTCCCGCTTCGAAGTTGCCAATCTTGTCATCAAGGCGCAGCGCGTGCGCGCCGCCGAGCGTGGCGTGGTAAAAGGCCTCGCAGGCGGGCAGGCGATAGCTCTGAAGCTGGGCAACTTTATAGGCTTCCCCCAGCGTGCGCAGCATGCTGAAGGTGGTTCCCGCCCCGACGTCGGTGCCGATGCCGATCCGCACCCGCTGCTGCCAGCTGGCGGGCAGGCGAAACAGGCCGCTGCCGAGGAACAGGTTCGAGGTTGGGCAGAAGGCCAGCGCGGAACCGGTCTCGTGCAGGCAGCGCCACTCGGCGTCGGCGAGGTGAATGCCGTGCGCAAATACGCTGCGCTCGCCGGTCAGCCGGTAGTGGTGATAGACGTCGAGATAGTGCTCATGCTCCGGCCACAGGCTTTTCACCCACGCGACCTCGCTGAGATTTTCGCTCAGATGGGTGTGCAGCCAGGTATCCGGAAACTCCTCCCGCAGTTGCTGAATAGCCGACAGCAGCTCCGGCGTGGAGGTGGGGGCAAAGCGCGGGGTAATGGCGTAGCCCAGGCGCCCGCGGTGGTGCCAGCGCTGGATCAGCTCGCGGGTTTGCCGGTAGCTTTGTTCCGCCGTTTCCGTCAGGTATTCCGGCGCGTGGCGGTCCATCATCACCTTCCCGGCGAGAATGCGCATATTCAGGCGCAGCGCTTCGCTAAACAGCGCCTCGACGGACTCGGGATGCAGGGTGCAGAACACCAGCGCGGTGGTGGTGCCGTGGCTGAGCAGCTGGTTGACAAAAAAGCGGGCGATCTCCGCGCTATAGGCCTCGTCCGCGAACTGGCTTTCGACCGGGAAGGTGTAGGTGGTTAACCACTCCAGCAGCTGTTCGCCGTAGGCGCCAATCATCTCCGTTTGCGGATAGTGGACGTGGGCGTCGATAAAGCCCGGCAGCAGCAGCCTGCCGCGCAGGTCGGTGTATCCCTTATGCGGATGGAGAAACTGCTCTCCCTCCTGCCACGGCAGCAGCGTCTGGATCGTGCCGTTCTCAATAAACAGCAGGCCGTCGGCAAGATAGCGCGCGTGGCGGGCGATATCGTCGGCGCCGTCGGCGACCCGGGCGATATCAAAAAACGCCCCGCGAATTGCAGCATCGTACGACTTGATGGTTTCCGCCATGTTGGCTCCCTGTTGAATCGCGCATTGAGCAAGATCTAAAGCAATATTGATGCCAGCCGTCGCGGTTACGGAATATGCCGCGCCGGCTGGCGCGGCGAGAGAGGGGAAACTACTCTTTCTGCGCCACGGCGCGGGCGTCATAGCGCGCGGCGGCGGAGAGGGCGACGCGTTCGTCGCGGGCAATCCAGCGGTAGGCGGCGCCGCTCAGGAAGACGCCGATAAACCAGCTGAAGTTGGCGACCTCATGCAGGGCGGGGATAAAGCTGATAACCAGACCGATAGCCACGGAGGGCACCAGCGCGGCGATGGCCTTCGGGTTGAAGCCGTTGCGATACCAGTATTGTCCTTTCGGCGTATCGTCAAACAGATCGTCCACCGAGATTTTGCCGCGCTTAATCAGGTAGAAGTCGACCAGCAGAATGCCGAACAGCGGGCCGATAAACGCCCCCAGCACGTCGAGGGTGTAGTGGATAAGCTCCGGGGAGTTGAACAGGTTCCACGGGGTGAGCAGGATTGAACCCACCGCGGCGATCATCCCCCCGGTACGGAAGCTGATTTTCTGCGGCGAGCAGTTGGAGAAGTCGAAGGCCGGGGAGACGAAGTTGGCGACAATGTTGATCCCGATGGTCGCGGTGATCATTGTCAGCAGGCCGATGGCCACCGCCAGGTCGTTGCCTACGCGGCTTACGGTTTCAATCGGGTCGGTTATCATGCGGCCGAACAGCGACTGCGTCCCGGAGACAATCACCACGGTAACGATAGAGAACAGCAGGAAGTTAAACGGCAGGCCCCAGCGGTTGCCGCGGCGGATTTCACCCATGCTTTTGCCATAGCGCGAGAAGTCGCCAAAGTTAAGCAGCGGGCCGGAGAAGTAGGAGACCACCAGCGCGGTGGCGGTGATCATCTGCCAGGTTTGCTCCCCGGCGCTCAGCGACTTGCTGGCGAGGGTAAAGGAGATCCCGTCGAAGCCGGTCTTGTATACAATCCAGCCCGCCAGCGCCAGCATCACCACGTAGACAGCCGGACCGGCGATATCAATAAAGCGCTTGATGGCGCTCATCCCGTGCCAGAACACCATCGCCTGCAGCAGCCACATGGTGGCGAAGCACAGCCAGCCAAGATGCGACAGCCCGAGGAAGCTGCTCGCGGTGAGCGTCGCCAGCGACGGCCAGAACTTTAGCACCACCAGCATCAGCGCGTTGGCGGCCAGATAGGTCTGGATCCCGTACCAGGCAAAGGCGATAAGCCCGCGGATCACCGCCGGAATATTGGCGCCGAAGACGCCAAACGCCTGACGGCAGATCACCGCATAGGGCACGCCCGCCATCTGGCTCGGCCGGGCCACCAGGTTGGCGCACAGCTGAACGATACAGATGCCGACCAGCAGGCACAGCAGCACCTGCCAGCTGGCTAAGCCCAGGGTAAAGAAACTCGCCGCCACGACATAGCCCCCCATGCTATGCACGTCCGACATCCAGAAAGAAAAGATGTTGTACCAGCTCCAGTTCTGGTCGCGCGTCGGCGCCAGATCCTCGTTGCACAGCCGTGGACTGTAGCCGGCGCTGGAGCCCGCGGCCTTAACCTGATGCGTATTTTGTGAATGTGGCATGAAACCTGCTCCTCTTGATGAAACCCCTGAATATGGATTGCTGAGGCTGTTGCAGGAATTAGGCCAAAATAGTTAATCTTGTATGCAATATCTAATTTTTATGTATACAGTCTGATATCGAAACGTGAATACGGAGCCGGTTAATGAGTCACGAAAATAGTCTGCACGCCGCGCCAGGCCTGCAGGACAAGGATGAAGCCATCTATCAGGCGCTGATGACCGCCATCGTTGAACACCAGCTGCCGCCGGGCAGCAAGCTGCCGGAGGAGGCGCTGGCGGAGGTCTTTGGCGTCAGCCGCACGGGGATCCGCAAGGTGCTGCAGCGACTCGCCGCTGTGCAAATGGTCACCCTGACGCCCAAGCGTGGTGCACAGGTTGCCAGCCCCACGGAAGAAGAGGCGCGGGAGATCTTCCGCACCCGAGAGCTGCTGGAGGTCGCCAATCTGCCCGACGTGCTGGCCCGCTGCCGGCCGCCGCATCTGGCGGCGCTGGAGGCGATTATTCGCCAGGAGCAGCAGGCGCATGAGGCCTGCAACGGCCCGGCGGCGATCCGCTACTCCGCCGAATTCCATATTCAGCTGCAGGCGATCTCCGCCAACCAGGTGCTTACCGAGATGGTCACCCGCCTGAGCCAGCGCTCGTCATTAGCCGTTGCGGCATGGGGATCGCCGTGGCGTCAGGGCTGCCGCTGCGACGACCACGGGCAGCTGATCGGGCTGCTGCGCGCCGGGGAGCTGCAGCCGCTGAGCGAGGCGCTGACCCACCACTTTGCCCATATCGTTGCCAGCCTGCGCTTTGACACCGCGGGCGTTTCCCTGCCCGATTTCGCCCGGCTGTTTGCCGGCTACAAGGAGTCGTAATGTCCTCTGTTTGTATACAAGTGATTAATCCCAACACCAGCCGCGCCATGACCGAGACCATCGGCGCCGCCGCACGGGCGGCGGCCGCGCCGGGAACCGAGATTCTGGCGGTCTGCCCGACGGAGGGCGTCCCCTCCATCGAAGGGCACTTCGATGAAGCTATCGCCGCGGTCGGGGTGCTCGAACAAATTAAGGCCGGGCGCCAGCAGGGGGTCTCGGGTCACGTGATCGCCTG
>NZ_JAQGFU010000275.1:0-4258 GCF_030078455.1 Klebsiella sp. Ech2A
CTGGCGGCCTACGATATCGCCGCCCTGATGGAGTACGCGAACCTGAGCCTGCATGAGGCCTGCGAGCGGGTGGTGATGGAGAAGCTGCCGGCCCTCGGCGGCAGCGGCGGCCTGATAGCCATCGACAGAGAGGGTAACGTGGTGCTGCCGTTTAACAGCGAAGGCATGTATCGGGCCTGGTGCTACGCGGGCGATACGCCCACTATTGGAATTTATCGGGAATAAGGGGGTAGGGACGTTGCCGCATAGTCAAGAAATCGACGCCAATGATGTGCTGCTGGTGCGCGATCTGAACGTGGCGTTCAGCCAGGAGCAGCAGACCTTTTCTGCGGTGCGGCATCTTTCGTTCAACCTGCGGCGCGGCGAAACGTTAGCCATCGTGGGCGAGTCTGGCTCGGGGAAGTCGGTCACCGCGCTGGCGCTGATGCGCCTGCTCGATGACGCCGCCAGCCAGGTCAGCAGCGACGCGCTGTGGCTGCGCCGGCGCAATCGTCAGGTCATTGCGCTGAGCGAACAGTCCGCTTCGGCAATGCGCCACGTGCGCGGGGCGGATATCGCGATGATTTTCCAGGAGCCGATGACCTCGCTGAATCCGGTATTTACCATCGGGGAACAGATCGCCGAGTCCATTCGCCTGCACCAGAATCTGGGCCATGACGAGGCCCTGCGCGAAGCGAAGAAAATGCTCGACCAGGTGCGGATACCGGAGGCTGAAGCGATGCTATCGCGCTATCCGCATCAGCTCTCCGGCGGGATGCGCCAGCGGGTGATGATCGCCATGGCGCTCTCCTGCCGTCCGGCGGTGCTGATTGCCGACGAGCCCACCACCGCGCTGGATGTCACCGTTCAGGCGCAGATCCTCCAGCTGATTGCCGTGCTGCAAAAAGAGATGGAGATGGGGGTTATTTTTATTACTCACGATATGGGCGTGGTGGCCGATATTGCCGACCGCGTGCTGGTGATGTACCGCGGCGAAGCGGTGGAGAGCGGAACGGTTGAGGAGATTTTCCGCGCGCCTGCGCACCCTTACACCCAGGCGCTGCTGGCGGCGGTCCCGCGCTTAGGCTCGATGCGCGGCAGCGATTTGCCCCGCCGCTTCCCGCTGCTCAACCAAAGCGCGCCCGATGACCGCGAACAGGACACCGTCGTCGCCGGCGAGCCGATTCTGCAGGTGCGCGACCTGGTGGCGCGCTTCCCGCTGCGCAGCGGCATTTTGAACCGGGTGACCCGCGAGGTGCATGCGGTTGAAAAAGTCAGCTTTGACCTCTGGCCGGGGGAAACCCTGGCGCTGGTCGGCGAGTCCGGCTGCGGTAAATCCACCACCGGTCGGGCGCTGCTGCGGCTGGTGGCGGCCGAGAGCGGGACCATCGTGTTTAACGGCGAACGCATTGATACCCTGGCAGGCGGTAAGCTGCAGGCGCTGCGCCGCGATATACAGTTTATTTTCCAGGACCCGTACGCCTCGCTCGATCCGCGACAAACGGTGGGCTACTCGATCATGGAGCCGCTGCGCGTGCACGGCCTGCTGGAGGGCGAGGCGGCCCGCCAGCGCGTGGCCTGGCTGCTTGAACGCGTCGGCCTGCAGCCGGAGCACGCCTGGCGCTATCCGCACGAGTTTTCCGGCGGCCAGCGCCAGCGCGTATGCATTGCGCGGGCGCTGGCGCTGAATCCCAAAGTGGTGATTGCCGATGAGTCGGTTTCGGCGCTTGACGTCTCGATTCAGGCGCAGATTATTAACCTGATGCTCGATCTCCAGCGCGAAATGGGCATCGCCTTTCTGTTTATTTCCCACGATATGGCGGTGGTTGAGCGCATCAGCCATCGCGTGGCGGTGATGTATCGCGGGCGCATCGTTGAGATTGGCCCGCGCCGCGCCGTATTTGAAAACCCGCAGCATCCCTATACCCGCAAGCTGATGGCCGCCGTACCGGTGGCCGACCCGGCGCATCGTCATCCGCAGCGCGTACTGCTTTCAGACGAGCTGCCGGGCAATATCTATAAGCGAGGGGAAGAGGTAGCCAGCGCGCCGCTACAACAGGTAGGGCCCGGACATTTCGTTGCCAGGGAACCTGCCGCCGACGTGCTGGGCAGATAACAACGACACCAATAACGCAGCATTTCAGGAGAACAACATGACACAACGCGTATCACGCAAATGGTTGCTGGCGCTGGGCGTCGCTTCGGCGCTGGCGACTACGCCGGCGCTGGCCGCAAAAGATGTGGTGGTGGCGGTCGGATCTAACTTCACGACCCTCGACCCCTATGATGCCAACGACACCTTATCCCAGGCGGTGGCCAAATCGTTCTATCAGGGGCTGTTCGGCCTTGATAAAGAGATGAAGCTGGAAAACGTTCTTGCGGAAAGCTATACCGTTTCGCCCGACGGCCTGGTCTATACCATTAAGCTGCACCCGGGCGTCAAGTTCCAGGACGGCACCGATTTTAACGCCGAGGCGGTGAAGGCCAACCTCGACCGCGCCAGCAATCCGGATAATCATCTCAAGCGCTATAACCTGTACAAAAATATCGCCAGCACCGAAGCGGTTGATCCGGCGACGGTGAAAATCACCCTTAAGCAGCCTTTCTCGGCGTTTATCAACGTCCTGGCCCACCCGGCTACGGCGATGATCTCTCCGGCGGCGCTGAAAAAATATGGCAAAGAGATCGGCTTCCATCCCGTCGGTACCGGGCCGTATCAGCTCGATACCTGGAACCAGACCGATTTTGTGAAGGTGACGAAGTTTGCCGGCTACTGGCAGCCGGGCCTGCCGAAGCTGGACTCCATCACCTGGCGTCCGGTGGTGGATAACAACACCCGCGCCGCGATGCTGCAAACCGGCGAGGCGCAGTTTGCCTTCCCGATCCCCTACGAGCAGGCGCCGCTGCTGGCGAAAAACGACAAGCTGGAGCTGGTCGCCAGCCCGTCAATCATGCAGCGTTATATCAGCATGAACGTCACGCAGAAGCCGTTTGATAATCCGAAGGTGCGCGAGGCGATTAACTACGCCATCAACCGCCAGGCGCTGGTGAAGGTTGCCTTCGCCGGGTACGCCACGCCGGCGACCGGCGTCGTGCCGCCGTCCATCGCCTATGCCGAGACCTTTAAACCCTGGCCGTACGATCCGGCTAAGGCCCGCGAGCTGCTCAAAGAGGCCGGTTTCCCTAACGGATTCAGCACCACGCTGTGGTCATCGCATAACCACAGCACCGCCCAGAAGGTGCTGCAGTTTACCCAGCAGCAGCTGGCGCAGGTGGGCATTAAGGCGCAGCTGACGGCGATGGATGCCGGCCAGCGCGCGGCGGAAGTGGAAGGTAAAGGACAGAAAGAGAGCGGGGTGCGCATGTTCTACACCGGCTGGTCGGCCTCGACCGGTGAGGCCGACTGGGCGCTGTCGCCGCTGTTCGCCTCGCAAAACTGGCCGCCAACGCTGTTTAATACCGCCTTCTACGGCAATCCGCAGGTGGATAAAGACCTCACCGACGCCCTGAAGACGACCGACGCGCAGGAAAAAACGCGGCTCTACAAGCAGGCCCAGGAGATTATCTGGAAAGAGTCGCCGTGGGTGCCGCTGGTGGTGGAAAAACTGGTCTCCGCGCACAGTAAGAAGCTGAGCGGTTTTTATATCCAGCCGGATACCGGATTTAGCTTCGAGCAGGCGGATTTAGCCCAGTGACGGTGGTTACCTTTATCCCGACCCTCTCTCCCGGAGAGAGGGCGCCGGGCCTTGCTCCCTCTGCCGTCCGCGCAGAGGGGGCGGGTGAGGAGGGGCGATGCTAAATTATGTGCTTAAACGCCTGCTGGGGCTGATCCCCACCCTGCTGATCGTGGCGGTGCTGGTTTTTCTGTTTGTGCATCTGCTGCCCGGCGACCCGGCGCGGCTGATTGCCGGACCGGAAGCCGATGCGCAGGTCGTCGCGATGGTCCGGGAACAGCTGGGGCTCGATCGGCCGCTGCACGTCCAGTTCTGGCACTATATCACCAGCGTGCTGCAGGGCGATTTTGGCATCTCGATGGCCTCGCGACGCCCGGTGAGCAGCGAGATCGCCAGCCGCTTTATGCCGACGCTGTGGCTAACGCTTGCCAGCATGAGCTGGGCGGTGGTGTTTGGTATGGCTGCGGGAATTGCCGCCGCGGTATGGCGCAACCGCTGGCCGGACAGGCTGGGGATGGCGCTGGCGGTGACCGGGATCTCCTTTCCGGCGTTTGCTCTCGGGATGCTGCTGATGCAGGTCTTCTCCGTCGAACTTGGCTGGCTGC
>NZ_JAQGFU010000276.1:0-4227 GCF_030078455.1 Klebsiella sp. Ech2A
ATTACCCCTGATGACGGTTCTAAAGATGTGTCCGTACACTTCCCCGCTATCATGAACGATGGCTACAAATCTCTGGATGAAGGTCAGAAAGTTTCCTTCACCATCGAAAGCGGCGGCCGGAACCTTTATCACCACCTTGACCCTGCTGCGTTTACCGCAGCTCCCTCCGCCGCCTCAGCCGCGCGAGCATCCTCTGAAGTCGCTGCTGGCGGGGCTTAAATTCCTCTTTAATAGCCCGCTGATTGGCGGTATTGCGCTGCTCGGCGGCCTGCTGACGATGGCGAGCGCGGTGCGCGTACTCTATCCGGCGCTGGCCGAAGGCTGGCAGATGTCGGCCTCGCAAATCGGCCTGCTGTACGCCGCGATCCCGCTGGGCGCAGCGCTCGGGGCGCTCACCAGCGGCCAGCTGGCGCAAACCGCCAGGCCGGGCGCGGTGATGCTGACCACCACCGTCGGCTCCTTTGTCGCCATCGCCCTGTTTAGCCTGATGCCGCTGTGGCAACTGGGCGCGCTGTGCCTGGCGCTGTTTGGCTGGCTGAGCGCCATCAGTTCGCTGCTGCAGTACACCCTGATCCAAACCCAGACGCCGGAGGCGATGCTTGGGCGCATCAACGGCCTGTGGACCGCGCAGAACGTCACCGGCGATGCCGTTGGCGCCGCGCTGCTGGGCGGCCTCGGCGTGATGATGACCCCGGTCGCGTCGGCAAGCGCCAGCGGCTGGGTGTTGGTTATCGTTGGCGCAATGTTGATTGGGCTGCTGAGCGAACTACGCCGCTTTCAGCGCCCGGAGACGGTGAGCGAAAGCTGATTGGCTTCCCGGCCGGGCATGGCGCCGGCCGGGAAGAGGGTTTAGCCGAAGAAGGCTGCGAGGCGCTGCAGCACCAGCATGGCGCTGTAGTAGTCAAGACGGAAGGTTTCGATGCCCAGCGGATAGACGCGTTTGGCTTCGACCGCAGGCAGGTGGGCGAGCAGCGGATTGGCGTAAATCGCCTGAGCGTCCTTCTCGTCGCCGGCGAACAGGAACAGGCTTTGGCCGTTGAGGCCGGCGGCCAGGTTCTCCCCGCCCAGCTGGATGATATCGTGGCGTTTACCCTGACTCTGGCTGGCATGCAGCCCGCCGGGAAGGGTAGCCAGCGTAAAGCCCAGCTGTTCGAGCATCTGGCCCTGGGCCGACTCCGGGGTCCACAGATTGGCGCTATGGGCCGCGGCGGTATACACCAGCGCGCTAACCGGCTGCGGCGGCAGTTTCATCTGCTGCTTCAGCGCCGCCAGCTGCTTATCAAATTCGGCAATGCGCACCGCGGCCTGCTTCTCCTGGCCGGTAATCTCTCCGAGCTGGGTGAGCAGCGCCTGCCAGCTCTTATCGTCGTAGTTAATGATAAGCGTCGGCGCAATAGTAGAAAGCTGATCGTAGAGCGCCAGCGCGGAATCGCCGCCGGTGGCGCTAATCAGGATCAGGTCCGGCATCTGCGCGGCCACGGCCTCGGCGCTCGGCTCGCCGATATAGAGCCGCGCCAGCTTACGCTCGCGGGCCACGCTGCTCCACTGGCGCAGGAATCCCTGGCCATCGGCCACGCGGTTATTCGGCGTGGTGGCCCCGCTGGCGACCACCGGGGCATCAATCGCCAGCAGCGAGCCGGTGAGGGTGACGCTTGTGGAAACAATGCGCAGCGGTCGCTGTTCGAGGGTGTGCGCGCCGCGGCTGTCGGCGATCTGACGCGGCCAGTCGGCGGCGAACGCTGAGGTAATTCCTAAATACGCCAGCCCGCAGGCCAGCAGGGTACGGCGGCACAAAGTGGAGAAATTCACGAATTTGTATCCTGAATGAGTTGGAATAAATGCGTCTCATTTTCAGCTTTGTGCCGCAGGGATGCAAGCCTAAGTAGCACAACATGCTGTTTATACGGTTGACATGTAGAGCAATACCTTTTAGGTTAGCCAACCAAAATATAAATGATAATTATTCGTAATATCTTTATCGTTTTTTTGGAGGATGATATGGAAACGTCACTGGCCGAGGATGTACGGGAGCAAAACATGACTCTGGCACCAGAAAGCTTCTTCTTTATGTCGCCGTACCGCAGTTTTAGCACTTCGGGCTGTTTCAGGCGCTTCTCTCATTCCGCCGCCGACGGCGAGGCCCTGACCGGCGAATTCCAGCAGAAAATGGCCGCCGCGTTCCGGGAGGCGAAGGCCGCCGGGATCGACAAGCCGGTGATGGTCGGCGCGATCCCCTTTGATACCCGCCAGCCGTCCGAACTGTTTATTCCCGAGCGCTGGGAAACTTTCTCCCGCACCGGCAAGCAGCGCTCCGCGCGCTACGCGTCGGACCAGGCGGCGATGGACGTGGTGGCCCGCCGGGAGATCCCCGAGCAGGACGCCTTTATGGCGATGGTCGAGCGCGCCGCCGCGCTGACCGCCACGGCGGAAGTCGATAAGGTCGTGCTGTCGCGCCTGATCGATATCACCACCCGCGATCGCGTGGACAGCGGTGCGCTGCTGGAGCGTCTGATCGCGCAAAACCCCGCCAGCTTTAACTTCCACGTACCGCTCTCGGACGGCGGCGTGCTGCTCGGCGCCAGCCCGGAGCTGCTGCTGCGTAAAGAGGGCG
Organism: Klebsiella sp. Ech2A; assembly: GCF_030078455.1. Lineage (NCBI taxonomy): Bacteria > Pseudomonadati > Pseudomonadota > Gammaproteobacteria > Enterobacterales > Enterobacteriaceae > Klebsiella > Klebsiella sp. Ech2A. Next base: position 2,612 of record NZ_JAQGFU010000276.1, read on the forward strand.
ATAGCTTTAGCTCCCTGCCGCTGGCGGGGTCGGCCCGCCGTCAGCCGGACGATGTGCTGGATCGCGAGGCGGGCAACAAGCTGCTGGCGTCCGGCAAAGATCGCCACGAGCACGAGCTGGTGACCCAGGCGATGAAGGCGGTGCTTGCGCCGCGCAGCCGCGCGCTGTCGCTGCCGGACTCTCCGCAGCTGATCCCCACCCCAACCTTATGGCATCTGGCGACGCCCATCGCCGGGACCGCCGCGGCCGGGGAAAACGCCATGTCGCTGGCCTGCCTGCTGCATCCGACGCCGGCCCTCAGCGGCTTCCCGCACCAGGCCGCCACGCGCCTGATCCGCGAGCTGGAGCCGTTCGATCGCCAGCTGTTCGGCGGCATCGTTGGCTGGTGTGATGACGAAGGCAACGGCGAGTGGGTGGTGACCATCCGCTGCGCCCGCCTGCAGCAGAACTCGCTGCGCCTGTTTGCCGGCGCGGGGATCGTTCCGGCCTCCTCCCCGCTGGGAGAGTGGCGCGAAACCGGCGTCAAACTGACCACTATGCTGAACGTGTTCGGCTTGTATTAAGAGGCGATGATGATTGCATTTAACCGCTGGCCGGAAAGCTTTGCCGCCCGCTACCGTGAAAAAGGCTACTGGCAGGATCTGCCGTTAACCGAGCTGATTACCCGTCACGCGGCAAGCGATGCCGTGGCGATTATCGACGGCGAGGTTCAGTACAGCTATCGCCAGTTCAACCGGCTGGTGGATAACCTTGCCTGTTCCCTGCAGGGGATGGGGCTCAAGCGCGGCGAAACCGCGCTGGTGCAGCTGGGCAACGTCGCCGAGTTCTACATCACCTTCTTTGCGCTGCTGCGCATCGGCGTGGCGCCGGTCAACGCGCTGTTCAGCCATCAGCGCAGCGAGCTCAACGCCTACGCGACGCAGATTGAACCGGCGCTGCTGGTGGCCGATCGCCAGCACGCGCTGTTTGCCGACGATAGCTTCCTCAACGGCTTTATTGAGCAGCATCCGTCGGTGCGGGTGGCGCTGCTGCGCGGCGATAGCGGCGAGTATGACCTGGCCGCGGCGATCGCCCAGCCCGCCGAGGGCTTTATCGCCAACCCAACGCCTGCCGATGAGGTGGCGTTTTTCCAGCTCTCCGGCGGCAGCACCGGCACGCCTAAGCTTATCCCGCGCACCCACAACGATTACGAATACAGCATTCGCCGCAGCAACGAAATTTGCGCGATTAGCGCCGAGACGCGCTATCTCAACGCGCTGCCCGCGGCGCATAACTATGCGATGAGCTCGCCGGGATCGCTGGGGGTGTTTCTGGCCGGAGGCCGGGTGATCCTTGCCGCCGACCCGAGCGCCACGCTCTGCTTCCTGCTGATTGAAAAGCATCAGATTAACGTCGCCTCGCTGGTGCCGCCGGCGGTCAGCCTGTGGCTGCAGGCGATCCACGAATGGGGCGGCAATGCGCAGCTGCGGTCGCTGCGGCTGCTGCAGGTTGGCGGAGCGCGCCTGTCCGCGACGCTCGCCGCGCGCATTCCGGCGGAGATTGGCTGCCAGCTGCAGCAGGTCTTCGGCATGGCGGAAGGGCTGGTGAACTACCCCCGCCTCAACGACAGCCCGCAG
>NZ_JAQGFU010000277.1:0-4214 GCF_030078455.1 Klebsiella sp. Ech2A
GTCCTGCGTCTGCCAGGCGTTCATCGTCCACTGCACGCCCTGCGCCACCACGCTGACGCCAAATATCGCCAGCCCGGCGCTGACCATCCGCCGCCACAGGCTGCGCTTCGGCCGCAGCACCGATTCCACCACCGCTTCCGCCGTGCCCTCTTCGTCTTCTGTCAGCAGGTCAACCCGCGCCGGGGCGAACTTTTCTGCGTCAGCGCCGGCAAACGCGCGGGCAGACTTTAGCGCCTCGGTTTGCTCCGCCTGCAGCGGGCCGTCGAAATCAACCCGCGGTTTTAACGGTTCGCTCATCGCAATTTATCTCCAATCAAAAACTCCAGCGCCGCGTCGAGGCGAATATGCGGCAGCGGCTTATCGACATCCATCACCCGCGGGCGAAAATTCTCAAACTGAAAGCCCTGCTGCTGCCAGAACGCCTGGCCCGGCAGGCGCGCAGGCACTTCGCCGGGATAGATGGTCAGCGGCTGGCCATCGCTCAGCCGATCGCCGCGCAGCGCGGGAATGTTCTCGCCGTTGACCGCAATCAGCCCGCCCTGGGTGGCCTGAATCGACGCCAGCCCCAGGCAGTCCATGCTGATCCCTTCGAAGGCTGCATTTTGCCACGCGTCCTGAATCAGCTGCTGCAGCAGCGACACCATGTTGGCATGCTGATCGACGGTCACGTGATCGGCCTTGGTCGCCGCAAACAGCAGCTTATCAATCACCGGGGAGAACAGGCGGCGGAACAGCGTCCGCTGGCCGTAGTGAAAGCTTTGCATCAGTTGGGTCAGCGCGAGGCGCATATCGTTGAAGGCCTGCGGCCCGCTGTTCAGCGGCTGCAGGCAGTCCACCAGCACAATCTGGCGGTCAAAGCGCAGAAAATGATCCTTGTAGAAGCCCTTAACCACCTTCTCGCAGTAATATCTGAAGCGCTCGCGCAGCATCCCGGCGTTAGTGTGCTTGTCCGCCTGAGCTAGCCTGGCTTCGCCGACGGCGTCCACGTCCGGCCAGGGGAAGAACTGCAGCGCCGGCGCGCCGGCCATATCGCCGGGCAGCACGAAGCGCCCCGGCTGAATAAAGTGCAGCCCCTCGCGCTTGCAGGCGTGCAGATAGTCGGTCCAGGCGGCGGCAATCTCCGCCAGCCGGTTCTCATCGGCCGGCGCCAGCGGATCCAACCCTTCGCACAGCTGACGCCAGCGCGCCGACCACTCCGCGCGCTGGCCCTGCAGCAGCCCGGTCATTTGTCGCGACCAGCCGAGGTAGTCCTGCGCCAGCATGGGTAAATCCAGCAGCCATTCGCCGGGGTAGTCGACGATTTCCAGATACAGCGTGGAGGTATCCTTGAAGTGGCGCAGCAGCGATTCGCCGGAGCGGTAGCGCAGCGCCAGGCGGATCTCGCTGACGCCGCGGGTCGGCGTCGGCCACATCGGCGGCGAGCCGTAGAGCTGAGCCAGCCCTTCATCATAGGTAAAACGCGGAATGCCGAAGTCGCGCTGCGGGACGCGCTTGACGCCCAGCAGGCGCTCTTCCCTGACCGCGCTGAGCAACGGCAGGCGCGCGCCGGAGTGGATGTTCAGCAGCTGGTTGACCAGCGCGGTGATAAACGCGGTCTTGCCGCTGCGGCTAAGGCCGGTAACGGCCAGACGCAGGTGCCGGTCAACGCCACGGTTGACCAGCGCATTGAATTCAGTTTTAAGTCGCTTCATTGCCATCCCATGCTATCCGTAATATTTCAGGCTAGTGCTTTGAAGAAAGTGCTTTAATCATAAGCCATTAGGTGGGAATAAGCCGAGAAGTTATAAAGTGCGGCACGAAGATCCCCGCCCGCTACTTCATGTTGCGGGTTAAGCGATTTGCCAGCCGGCTGAGCAGCGGCTCAAGAGCAACCGCCAGCAGCATTTTCACCGGCCGACGCGCAACCGACTTGATTGCCCAGCCGGCAACGCCCGCCGGGCCATAGCGCAGCGCGGTCAGCAGCACCAGCCGGCCGGCGATTTTCAGCCCGGGTTTCATTTTCTGTCCTGCCTGCTGCCATTTGATGTTCATAGGTAACCTCAGGTTAAGCTACAGCTGACGAAAGCGGCTGCGCAGGGTAAAGGTGTCGGAGGTGACGTAGCGCTCCATTTCCCGCAGGCGCCGCTCGCTGGCCGCCAGCTCGCGGTCCGCCTCGGCGAGCAGCTCGCCGCTGGCCGGGACTCTCTCGCCGTTCAGCTCGCTTTCCGGTATCGGATCGAGGGCGAACGTCAGGATAATGTATGCCACCACCACAAAGAAAAAGAGACCAAAAATCATCGCCAGGACGGTTATCAAACGCACCAGCTTAACCGGCACATCAAGGTAGTGCGCGATCCCGGCGCAAACGCCCTTCACCATACCGCGCTGGGGAATTCGCCACAGTTTTTTACTCAAATCGAGTCCGGCCATTATTTGTCCCTCCAGTTTGGATGCTCGGCATCAAGAATGTCTTCCAGCGTCTGAATCCGTTCGCGCATACGCTTCGCGTCATCGGTCAGCTGCAGCAGGCGCTGCTGTTCATTCTGCGACAGGCTGCCGCTGGCAGAGCGATTGTTGTAGTGCAGCCAGAGCCACACCGGCAAAACGAACAGCACAAATAACGTCAGGGGTATGGCAATAAAAAGCGTACTCATGTGTACTCCTTACAGTGAGTGAGCGGCGGCGCGTTACGGCGCCGCAACGCTTGATCCTTCAGGCTGGCGGCATCGCCTGCCCCGGTCTTGTGACCGGCAGCACGGCCTGAAGGATTTTGCGAATGTCATCAGTTATTTTGATTCATTTTGCTTTTCAACGCCGCCAGCTGCTCGCTGATTTCGTCGTCGGCCTTCAGGTCGGCAAACTGCTGGTCCAGCGATTTTTGCTTGCCGAAGCCGTGGCTTTCCGCTTCCGCTTCCATCTGATCGATGCGGCGTTCGAAGGATTCAAAACGCGCCATCGCTTCATCAATTTTACCGCTGTCCAGCTGACGACGCACGTCGCGGGACGAGCTGGCCGCCTGGTGACGCAGGGTCAGAGCCTGCTGACGAGCGCGCGTTTCGCTGAGCTTGTTCTCCAGCTCGCCGATCTCTTTTTTCATCCGCGCCAGGGTTTCATCCACCAGCTGCGCCTCATTTTCCAGGCTGCCGATAAGGTCGGTGAGCTTCTGTTTTTCCATCAGCGCGGCGCGGGCGAGATCGTCTTTATCTTTGCGCAACGCCAGCTCGGCTTTTTCCTGCCATTCGGCCTGCTGCGCGAGCGCCTGCTCAATGCGGCGGCTCAGCTGTTTCTTTTCCGCCAGCGCGCGTGCCGAAGTCGAGCGGACTTCAACCAGCGTATCCTCCATCTCCTGGATCATCAGGCGAACCAGCTTCTGCGGGTCCTCCGCTTTCTCCAGCAGAGAGTTAATGTTGGCGTTCACGATGTCGGCAAAACGAGAAAAAATACCCATAATTTCAATCCTCATAGTTCTGTTATCAGGCAACGGCCTGTGCAGAGACTAATACAAATAGCGTGCCAATTTTTTATCTCGTTGATTTTAAAAGGCATGGTTGTTATATGCGCAGCGGGTTGCTAAAGTAACCTGGTGAATCACACGACTAAATGGCGAATTTCATCATGGCGGAATACAAGGACAACCTGCTCGGCGAAGCCAACAGCTTTCTTGAGGTGCTGGAGCAGGTCTCACGGCTGGCGCCGCTGGATAAGCCGGTGCTGGTGATTGGCGAACGCGGGACGGGTAAAGAGCTTATCGCCAACCGTCTGCACTTTCTCTCATCCCGCTGGCAGGGGCCGTTTATCTCCCTCAACTGCGCCGCGCTGAACGAGAGCCTGCTGGATTCCGAGCTATTTGGCCACGAAGCCGGGGCGTTTACCGGCGCCAGCAAGCGCCATCCGGGACGCTTTGAACGCGCCGACGGCGGAACCCTCTTTCTTGATGAGCTGGCAACCGCCCCGATGCTGGTACAGGAAAAGCTGCTGCGGGTGATTGAGTACGGGGAGCTGGAACGCGTAGGCGGCAGCCAGCCGCTGCAGGTCAACGTGCGGCTGGTGTGCGCCACTAACGCCGATCTGCCGCAGATGGTGGAAAGCGGCCACTTCCGCGCCGATCTCCTCGACCGCCTGGCCTTCGACGTGGTGCAGCTGCCGCCGCTGCGCCAAAGGCAGAGCGACATTATGCTGCTGGCAAACCAGTTCGCCATTCAGATGTGCCGCGAGCTGGGGCTGCCGCTGTTCCC
>NZ_JAQGFU010000278.1:0-4204 GCF_030078455.1 Klebsiella sp. Ech2A
GAGTTTATCGTGATGGTCGGCCCCTCCGGCTGCGGCAAATCGACGCTGCTGCGGATGGTGGCCGGGCTTGAGCGGGTGACCAGCGGCGACATCTGGATTAACCGCCAGCGCGTTACCGAGATGGAGCCGAAGGATCGCGGCATTGCGATGGTATTCCAGAACTACGCCCTCTACCCGCATATGAGCGTGGAGGAGAATATGGCCTGGGGGCTGAAAATTCGCGGGATGGGCAAAAGCCTGATTGACGAGCGGGTGCAGGAAGCGGCGCGCATTCTGGAGCTCGACGGCCTGCTCAAGCGCCGCCCGCGCGAGCTCTCCGGCGGCCAGCGCCAGCGCGTGGCGATGGGACGCGCCATCGTTCGCGATCCGGCGGTATTCCTGTTTGATGAACCGCTGTCGAACCTTGACGCCAAGCTGCGCGTACAGATGCGCCTGGAGCTCCAGCAGCTGCACCGGCGGCTGAAAACCACCTCGCTGTACGTCACCCACGACCAGGTTGAGGCGATGACCCTCGCTCAGCGGGTAATGGTGATGAATAAAGGCGTTGCCGAGCAGATTGGCACGCCGGTGGAGGTTTACGAAAAGCCGGCCAGCCGCTTTGTGGCGAGCTTTATCGGCAGCCCGGCGATGAACCTGCTGGACGGCCGCATCAGCGACGACGGCAGCCGTTTTGAACTGGAGGGCGGCCTGCGTCTGCCGATCAATAGCGAGCATCGTCGCCACGCCGGGCGTAAGATGACCCTCGGTATCCGTCCGGAGCATTTTGCCACAGGCCCCGAGACGGAGGGCGGCGTACCGCTGGTGATGGATACGCTGGAAATTTTAGGTGCCGATAACCTCGCCCACGGACGCTGGGGCGAGCAGAAGCTGGTCGTCAGGCTGCCGCATCAGCAGCGCCCGGCGGCGGGCAGCACGCTGTGGCTGCATCTGCCGCAGGATCATCTGCACCTCTTTGATGGTGAAACAGGACAACGCGCATGAGTAACTGGCCTTACCCCCATATCGTCGCCCATCGCGGCGGCGGAAAGCTGGCGCCGGAGAATACCCTCGCCGCGATCGACACCGGCGCTCGCTTTGGTCATACCATGATCGAGTTCGACGCCAAGCTGTCGAAGGATGGGCAGATCTTTTTGCTGCATGACGATAACCTCGAGCGCACCAGCAACGGCTGGGGCGTGGCGGGCGAGCTGGCGTGGCACGAGCTGCTGAACGTTGATGCGGGAAGCTGGTTCGGCCGCGAATTTAAAGGCGAGCCGCTGCCGCTGCTCTCCGCCGTGGCGGAGCGCTGCCGGCAGCTGAACATGATGGCCAATATCGAAATTAAGCCGACCACCGGCACCGGGCCGCTGACCGGCAGGGTGGTGGCCTTAGCGGCCCGCGAGCTGTGGCAGGGCATGACCGCGCCGCTGCTGTCATCGTTTGAAATTGACGCCCTGGAAGCGGCGCAGCAGGCGGCGCCCGAGCTGCCGCGCGGGCTGCTGCTGGACGAGTGGCGTGAGGACTGGCGCGAGCTGACCGCCCGGCTGGGCTGCGTGTCGATTCACCTGAACCATAAGCTGCTTGATGAGGCGCGGGTGGCGAGCCTGAAGGCCGCAGGTCTGTATATTCTGGTATATACCGTCAATAAACCCCAGCGTGCCGCCGAGCTGCTGCGCTGGGGCGTCGACAGCATCTGTTCCGATGCGATAGACGTCATCGGCCCCAACTTCCAGCCCTAATCTGCCGGCATGCTGCCGTTACGGGGCCGCCCGTCGCGGCAGCATGCCACCATTACTATTCGGCAGCACCTGCTGCTGCGAAGGATTCAAATTCCCGCTCTGCGTTACGCGCTGCTGGCCGTTATTCAGCTGCGTCTGCAGATGCTGTTGCTGAGCGCGCGTCTGGTTCTGCATATCCTGCTTCAGCATGTTCTGGTGCTGCTGCTGCTGAGTCTGCATCTGGTTTTGCATCCGCTGCTGGCTGGGGACGACGTACCCCGGCTGGTTGGGATTGTTGGTGGTATTAAGCGGCTGTGCCAGGACGGTCAGCGGCATCAGCACCGCCAGAAATAGTATTGCCTTCATTGTTCTCTCCTCCCGTGCGTGGGATCGCTTAAGTGTACCTCCTTTTCGGCATAACAATGATTTTTTAGGACTTATAAACCAGGCTTATGCAGGGACAAAAACAGATTCAGGAGTATGGCAATGATAACAACACTATTCTGGCGTCAGGCGGTCATCGCATTGCTGCTGGCGGGCGGGAGCTTTACCGTCGCCGCAAACCCCGCCCCGCCTCCCGTATCCTACGGGGTTGAAGAGGACGTCTTTCACCCGGTTCGCGCCCAGCAGGGGATGGTGGCGTCGGTTGATGCCCTGGCTACCCGCGTCGGCGTGGATATTTTGCGCCAGGGTGGAAACGCCGTCGATGCGGCGGTGGCCGTGGGCTATGCGCTGGCGGTCACGCACCCGCAGGCGGGCAATATTGGCGGCGGCGGCTTTATGATGCTGCGCACCAAAGACGGTAAAACGACGGCCATTGATTTTCGCGAAATGGCGCCGGAGCAGGCAACCCGGGATATGTTCCTCGATGACCAGGGCAACCCGGACAGTAAAAAGTCGCTAACCTCGCATCTCGCCTCCGGCACGCCGGGCAGCGTGGCCGGCTTCTCGCTGGCGCTGGAAAAATACGGCACCATGCCGCTGAACAAGGTGATTCGTCCGGCTATCAAGCTGGCTGAAGAGGGCTTCACGGTTAACGATGCGCTGGCGGACGACCTGAAAACCTACGGCAGCGAGGTGATCCCGAATCACGCCAACAGCCGGGCTATCTTCTGGAAAAACGGTGAGCCGCTGAAAAAGGGCGACAAGCTGGTGCAAAAACAGCTGGGAAAAAGCCTGGAGCTGATCGCCGAGCACGGCCCGGACGCGTTTTATAAAGGGGCGATTGCCGACCAGATCGCCGATGAGATGCAAAAAAACGGCGGGCTGATCACCAAAGCGGACCTGGCGAACTACCGGGCGGTGGAGCGCACGCCGATAAGCGGCGACTATCGCGGCTACCAGGTGTTCTCAATGCCGCCGCCTTCCTCCGGGGGGATCCACATCGTGCAGATCCTCAATATCCTCGAAAACTTCGATATGCATAAGTTCGGCTTCGGCAGCGCGGACGCCATGCAGGTGATGGCGGAAGCGGAGAAGCACGCCTATGCCGATCGCTCGGAGTACCTTGGCGATCCGGATTTCGTTCAGGTTCCGTGGCAGGCGCTTACCAGCAAGGCCTACGCCAAATCGATAGCCGAGCAGATCGATATCAACAAGGCGAAACCCTCCAGCCAGATCCGCCCGGGCAAGCTGGCGCCTTATGAGAGCAACCAGACCACCCACTTTTCGGTGGTGGATAAAGACGGCAACGCGGTGGCGGTGACCTACACGCTGAACACCACTTTTGGTACCGGCATTGTGGCGGGGAACTCCGGTATCTTAATGAACAATCAGATGGATGATTTCTCGGCGAAGCCCGGCGTGCCTAACGTCTACGGGCTGGTGGGCGGTGACGCCAACGCCGTCGGGCCGAAAAAACGCCCGCTGTCGTCAATGTCGCCGACGATTGTGGTCAAGGACGGTAAAACCTGGCTGGTCACCGGCAGCCCGGGCGGCAGCCGGATTATCACGACGGTGCTGCAAATGGTGGTGAACTCCATCGATTTTGGGATGAACGTCGCGGAAGCGACCAACGCGCCGCGCTTCCATCATCAGTGGCTGCCCGATGAGCTGCGGGTGGAGAAGGGCTTTAGCCCGGATACCCTGAAGCTGCTGACGGAAAGAGGGCAGAAGGTGGCGGTGAAAGAGGCGATGGGCAGCACGCAAAGTATTATGGTCGGCCCGGACGGTACGCTGTACGGCGCGTCTGACCCGCGTTCGCCGGGGGATTTAACCGCCGGATACTAGGCTATTTTCAACCCTCTCCCCGAGCGGGAGAGGGTTGCGAAGGGCTACTCTTTCAGGCGGGCCATAAAGAGGGCATCGACGTATTCGCCGTTGCGCAGCGCAAACTTACGTCCGGTCCCCTCAACGCTAAAGCCGTATTTGCGATAGACAGAAATGGCGGAGGCGTTATCAGCGAATACCGTTAATTCAATGCGTTCGACGCGCAGCCAGTTATCGCACAGGTTTATCATCTCGCGCATCAGGGCGCTGCCGCCGCCGCGTCCGTGAAAGGGCGCCGC
>NZ_JAQGFU010000279.1:0-4130 GCF_030078455.1 Klebsiella sp. Ech2A
GGTTAAAAAACGCGCCGAATCGCTTAAGGCGCCGCCGGTATTGCTGGCAATTTCGGCGAGAAAAATGGGCTTCGCCCCGACGACCGTTTGGCCGTCTATCAGCAGCTGCCCGCCGATGGAGGTAAACACGAAGGGCGACCAGATCAGGTGGTGTAAGCCTGTTGGTATAAGAAAGCGGTTAAGAAAGCCGTACAGAAACACGCCCGCCGCACCGAAGGTTTTCATCACGCCGGTGAGCGCCGATATGCCATGCTCAACAATCGGCCAGACATAGACGGTACCGATGGCAAACAGGCCCACCAGCGGGATCATGACGATCAGCACCAGCTTGCTGTTGCCATAGATGGAGAACGCGCCCTGAAACTCTATCGCCACGAAGCGGTTATGGATAAACGCCACGACGCAGCCGAGAATGATGCCGAGAAACACCCCCATATCAATGACCTGGAAGCCAAAAATAAAGGTTTGGCCGCTGCCGTATAGCTGCGCATTGCTGCTGCCTTCGGCCAGCCGTTGCGTGAGGGTTAGCCAGCTGTTATTCGCCGCCAGGTACATAAACCAGGTCATGGCCGCCACGAAAGCCGCTTCCGCTTTGCGGCTTTTTGCCAGCCCGCTGGCCAGCCCGAGGCAAAAGAAAAAGCCGAGGTTATTCATGATTGCCCAAAGCATACTGGAAACATATTTACCCAGTAGATAAAGCGTGCTGCTTTCGGCCACCCATATTTTATTGGTAGTGATGCTGAGTAATGCAATCAAAAGGCCTACGACCGGCAGATATAAAACTGGCCCAATCATCGCCTTCGAAAAGTCCTGTAATTTTTTAACCCCAACCATTGTCGACCCCTTTGCCATCCGACGCCTGCCAGCGCCGCGGAACATGGAACCCAGCTTAAGTCGAGGTCGAAATAAATCAGATCGGCAAAACCATCATTTGTGACAGAAGTCATATACCTTTGGGTAGAATAGATATATATGTAAAACCTTATTTTTAGATGACATTGTGCCGATAGCTTTCAATCGTCAATTTATTTAGATATTAATCAATGCATTAATCTAAATATCGCAAAGTCACTCATCAACCTGAGACATCTATAAGTGATATACAAATCAATTGCAGGTGAGCTAAAAAATCGCATCAACAGCGATGAGTACGAAATCGGCGATGCGCTCCCCAGCGAGAAGACGCTGGCTGAGGAACTGCAGGCGTCGGTGATGACTATCCGCAAGGCGCTGACGCTGCTTGAAGAGGAAAAGCTGATCGTCAAACGGCACGGCAGCGGCTCGTACGTGGCGCGCAAGAGCAACTACCACGGCGGCGAACTTGATGGGTTTAATTACCAGATGCATGTCGTCGGCGTGACCAATTACCGCAATAAGGTGATTGAATTCACCATGATCGACGCCCCGTTGGCTATCGCCCAGCAGCTAAAAATTGAGCCGGGAGAAAAAGTCTATTACGTCAGGCGCATTCGCCTTATCGACGACGTGCCCATTTTGATTGAAAACAGCTATATCCCGGTGGCGGTTTTCCCCTGGTTGAGCATCGGCAATCTGGAAAGATCGAAATTTAACTATTTCAAGAAAGAGTGCAATATTTCCATTCTGGAGAGCCACCGCAGCTATTCCCCGGTTCTCGCCACCCGCGAACAGGCGGAGTTCCTGCAGGTACCGGCAAACAGCCTCCTGCTGCGGGTCCAGTCGCTCAGCTACGCGCAGAATAATATCTGCGTCGATTTATCCGATATCTACCAGAACACCAACAAATACAACGTCAAACATATCACCCGTCGTTAGGCCGCCAGCTTTCGAAGGCGGCGCGCGACGGCCTGAGGCTTCCTGCTGCTCCCCCGGAGCGCACGCATGCAGGCAGCGCAGGGGGATCGGCTGCCTCCTCTGCCCCACGATGCGCCGGATACCCGATTTAACGCTCCGGTGGCAGGGGCGCCGTTTCAGGTCGCCCCTGTTTATCGCTGCGGCTGCGCTTCATACGCCGCGGTATGGAAATCGATCTCCCACTGCAGCACCTCGCCGTACAGCGCCGACAGCGCCTGCTTTTCGCTTTCATTAAGCGCCATTGCGCAGCGGTCCAGCTCCGCCTTCAGCCAGCAGGCCTGGCGGTAGAACTCCTCCTCCGCATGCATCTCGACCCAGCGCCGCAGATCCGCGTCGCTCTGGGGGCGCTCGCTCACCCGCCGGCACCACTGATAGTACATCCACTCCGCGCCGAACATCAGGGTAATAATCTGTTCATAGCTCCCCTCCCGGGCAATGCGCAGCATGCCGTCGCGAAAGCGGCTCACCCCGGGGCGGTCGTCCGGATAGTCGGCAGGATTAACCCGGCGCTCGGCCAGCACCTGTTCAAACCAGGCGATCTGGGTGTCCACCAGCGCGTTGAGGACGCCGATCAGCCAGCGCTGCTGGCGAATATCCGGCGCCTTGCTGACGCCGAGGGCAAAAATGGCAATCGCCGTGGCGACAAAGTTGCCCTCAAAGACCAGATAGCGGTTAAAAACCGCCTCTGGCAGGTTGTCCTGCTCGATATCGACCACAAAGCGGTGCTGCTGCATCGCCTGCCAGACCTGCTGATGTTCACGCAGCAGGCGCTCGCTAAAGTCCTCCATTACGCCTCCTCCAGCGCGGCCTGAGCAACCGACATAAAGTGCTTCACCCGCGCCAGATCGACATCGTTCCACCAGACGCCGTCCACCTTCATGGTGCTGGCGACGATCACCCCCTGCGTGCGCCCGAGGATCTGGCAGACGTTGGCCGGCGTCACGCCGGAGCCCACCAGCAGCGGCAGCTCGGTGGCGGCGCGGATCTCATCGATCTCCTCCATGGTCGCGCTATCGCCGGTGCGCTGGCCGGTGGCGATCACCGCGTCGGCCTCGAAGAAGTCCACGTCGCGGGTCAGCTCCTGAATCGAACGGTCGGCGACGATGGCGTGGCTGCCGTGCTTAACGTGGCTGTCGGCAAAGACGCGAATGTGCTCCGCGCGCAGCTGGCTGCGATAGCGCAGGGCCTTCGCCGCCGCCCCTTCAATAAACCCCTCGTTGGCGATATAGGCGTTGGCCCACTGGTTTACGCGGACGAAATCGGCCCCGCCGGCCAGCGCGGTAGCCAGCGCGGGGATCGCAGCGTTGGCCAGCACGTTAATCCCCAGCGGCACGCCGAAACGCTCGCGAACTTTCTCAGTAATGACCGCCATTAGCGCCGATGTTTCAGGGCCAATATCCTCCGGTTTGGCAAAGGGAATATCGCCGTGGTTTTCAACAATCAGGCCGTGAACGCCCCCCGCAATATAATTTTCGGCATCCCTTAGCGCTCTTTCAATAATATCATCCACTGATTTACCACGATATTTAGGCGTCCCTGGAAAGGGGTCGCAGTGAATGACACCGATGACAGCTTTGCGACGTGAAAAAATATCTTGTATTGCGTTAGGTTTTTCTGCTGATATAGAAGTCATGTTATCCATCCTGTTAAGGGAACACTATGCGTGTTTACGTTATCGGTAATATTACCGTAGATGAAACCTGGTCTATTTCGGATATTCCTAAAAAGGGCACCTCGATTCATGGCATTAAAGTTTCGCAGGATCTCGGCGGAAAAGGCGCGAATCAGGCGATTATATTATCCCGCTGCGGCATAGATACGCGCTTAATTGCGGCCACGGGAAATGACAGCAACGGAGCCTGGATACGCCAGCAGCTAATAAATGAACCATTGACGCTGCTACCCGTCGAAAATTTCAACCAACATAGCGATACCTCGATTATCTTAAATAGCGCCGATGGCGATAATGCTATTATTCCCACCACCGCCGCCGCCGATACCTTTAGCCTCGATGATATTCTGCCGCATCTGGCAGAGGGCGCTGCGGGCGATATTGTGCTGCAGCAGGGTAACTTCTCGCTGGAAAAGACGCGGGCCCTGTTCCAGTTCGCCAAAGCGCGCGGGATGACCACGGTATTTAACCCTTCGCCGGTCAATCCTGATTTCTCCCTCCTGTGGCCGCTTATCGATATCGCGGTAGTGAATGAGTCGGAAGCGGAGCAGCTGCAGCCCTACGGCGTACCCACCCTCGTCATTACCCAGGGCGCCGCCGGCGCCTGGCTGGTTCGCGATGGCCA
>NZ_JAQGFU010000027.1:0-38609 GCF_030078455.1 Klebsiella sp. Ech2A
TCTCCTCCGTGCTCAGCCCGTCCAGCTGGTGCAGATAATCAAGCACCAGGCCGCCGGCTTTTGCCGCGCTCAGCAGCCGCTGCTGGAACTGGCTCTGCAGCGCCGCGGCCTGAGTATTCAGCGCCCGCAGCACCGATTTCTGCTCTTCCGCCAGCCGCGCGCCGGCCAGCAGAAACCGCTGCCAGGTAACCTCAAGCAGGCGCCGGGACTCCGTATCGATCTGCAGATGCTCACGATCCTCCCAAACGCGCTGCACGCGTTCAAACAGCGCCGTGTTAAGCCAGATATCGTTGCCCGCCTGCGCCAGCTCGGCGGAAAACTGCTCATCAAGCTGCTGCAGTAGCGGATTGGTATGCGCCCCGGCCATCGCAAAAAAGACCCGGGTTACGCGTGACAGCAGCTGTCCGCTCAGCTCCAGCGCCACCACCGTATTGGCAAAATCCGCGGGCGCCGGATTATTCACTATCGCAGCAATCTCTTCGCGCTGGCGCCGCATGCCTTCATCAAAGGCCGGGCGGTAGTGTTCATCCTCGATCAGATCGAAACGCGGTGCCTGATAGGGCAGCAGGCTGACGCTTAAAAAGGGGTTATTTTCCGACATTATTATCTCCAGGCTACGGGCATCAGGTTAGATTAGGCAACTCGTTGATTGACCGCAATCAATTCCAGAAGTGTCGCCCGGCTGTACCTCATTTTTCATCGCCTGTAGCCGCACCAGGCGCAGTGATTTCCGTTACCGGTCCGCGTTAACGCATGCTATGGTATAACGACACAAAAGCGTTGAGGAACAGTAAGATGATTATCCTGGTTACCGGAGCAACTGCAGGTTTTGGTGAGAGTATGACCCGCCGCTTTGTCGAGAATGGGCATAAAGTGATCGCCACCGGACGTCGTGAAGAACGTCTGCAAACGCTGAAAGACGAGCTTGGTGACGGCATTTATACGGCCCAGCTCGACGTCCGTAATCGCGCGGCCATCGAAGAGATGATGGCCGGCCTGCCTGCGCAATGGCAGGCCATCGACGTGCTGGTCAATAACGCCGGTCTGGCGCTGGGGCTGGAGCCTGCGCACAAGGCCAGCGTTGAAGACTGGGAAGACATGATCGATACCAACAACAAGGGGCTGGTCTATATGACCCGCGCCGTGCTGCCGGGGATGGTTGAGCGCAACCGCGGCCATATTATCAATATCGGCTCAACCGCCGGAAACTGGCCCTATGCGGGCGGTAACGTCTACGGGGCGACCAAAGCCTTCGTGCGTCAGTTTAGCCTCAACCTGCGCACCGACCTGCACGGCACGGCGATTCGCGTCACCGATATCGAGCCAGGTCTGGTGGGCGGCACCGAGTTCTCCAACGTCCGCTTTAAAGGCGACGACGCGAAAGCCGGCAAAGCCTACGAAAATACCCAGGCGCTGACGCCGGACGACGTAACGGAAGCCGTGTGGTGGGTCGCCAACCTGCCGAAACACGTCAATATTAATACCCTGGAAATGATGCCGGTTAGCCAAAGCTTCGCCGGCCTCAGCGTGCACCGTCAGGGCTAATCCCCTTGCCCGGCCTGCGGGCCGGGTATGGGCGCAAAGGCAAAAAACGCGTAAAATAGCGCACATAATCCATTAAAAAGTAACCATCAATGGCCGCAGAATCACAGCTCAATCCAACACAGCCGGTAAATCAGCAGATTTATCGGATCCTCCGCCGGGATATCGTCCATTGTCTGATCCCACCCGGCACGCCGCTGTCTGAAAAGGAAGTCTCCGTGCGCTTCGACGTTTCCCGTCAGCCGGTGCGCGAGGCGTTTATTAAGCTGGCGGAAAATGGCCTGATCCAAATCCGTCCGCAGCGCGGCAGCTACGTCAATAAAATATCCCTTTCGCAGGTCCGCAACGGCTGCTTCGTGCGCCAGGCCATCGAGTGTGCGGTGGTGCGTCGGGCGGCGGGAATGGTCAACAGCGAGCAAATTTATCAGCTTGAGCAAAATCTTAATCAGCAGCGCACGGCGGTTGAACGCCAGCAGCTTAATGATTTCTTCCAGCTGGACGACGAGTTTCATCAGAAGCTGTCGCTCATTGCCGACTGCCAGCTTGCCTGGGATACCGTGGAGAATATTAAGGCGACGATTGACCGGGTACGCTATATGAGCCTCGATCACATCAGCTCGCCGGAAATGCTGCTGCGTCAGCATCACCAAATTTTCAAGGCGCTGGAAAATCGTGATGCCGACGCGGTAGACGCTGCGATGCATCTGCACCTGCACGAAATTAGCGAGTCGGTACTATTAATTCGCCAGGAAAACCGCGACTGGTTTAGCGAAGAGTAGTAGTGCTAGCGGCAGGCGCACTCTCCTGCCGCTAAAGATGCAGACCGGGGCCGTTATCGAACCACCAGCACCGGTATTTTAGCGTAGCGTAAAATAGACTCGGCGTTAGAGCCCAGCAGATGGGTAGAGATACCCGGTTTGCGCGAGCCGACAACAATCACGTCATACTCATCGCTATTGCTGATAGCTAATATTTCATCACGTACGTTGCCAAACACGACCCGGGTATGAAGACGCTCTGGCGGGATTGAAAACAGACGCGAGAGGGTCTTCATTTTTTTCTCCGATTCCTCTTTCATAAAGGCTTCGAATTTATGAATATCGGCCGCAAAACCGCGCAGAATAGAACGACCGCTGTTAGGCAGGACGTTTAATAACGTAATTTCGCCGTTTTCCGCTGAGGCTAAAAATTCAGCGTGACGTACCGCCTTATCGCTTAAATCCATTTCAAAAACATCTACAGGCAATAAAATTTTTTTGTACATAGCCCGCTCTCCTTTTTCCCGAGGAAGTGTATTTCAGAGGCTTCACTATGCCATAAACATTCTAAATGGAGAACAAACAATCGGCCTAATAAATACATAAGCCATTAAAACAAACGCAGCTTATATTTATTTAGCTGTGGATAGCTATAGTTATGTATATTCAATGGCCCGGATCATATTTATTGCAGAAAGAGTGAAGATCGGCGGAATGACGTACGGGTAAGACGCGCTGGCGAACGCCGTTCGCCAAAGTCGGGTCAATGCCGCCGGAACCGGCGGCATTGAAGCGCGATTACTGCGCCAGCGCCCAGGCCGCAACGGTCGCCTTAGCCCCCCGGCGCTGCAGCGAGAGATAGGCCTGAGTCACCGCATCGACAAAGCGCGGATCCTGCGCCTGGCTGGCGCCAAAGATAGCCTCGATACCGAGCAGCGCGTTCACCCGCGCTTCGCCATCGGCGCTCGCGCGCACGGCCTGCTGAATCGCCGGCAGCAGCGGGTCGCAAATCTCAATCGCCTCGCCCCGATCGTCGACGCCGCCAACGTAGCGCATCCAGCCGGCCACGCCCAGCGCCAGCAGGCTAAAATCGCTCCGCTGCGCCAGATGCCAGCGTACCGAATCCAGCATTCTCTGCGGCAGCTTCTGGCTGCCGTCCATCGCAATCTGCCACGTCCGGTGCTGAAGCGCCGGATTGCTATAGCGTTCGATCAGCAGCCCGGCGTAGCGAGCCAGATCAACGCCCTGCACTTTCAGCGTCGGCGCCTGTTCGTTGAGCATCAGGCTGCGGGCGGCGCGGAGATAGTTCTCGTCCTGCATACAGTCGTTAATATGCTGATACCCGGCAAGGTAGCCGAGGTAAGCGAGGAAGGAGTGGCTGCCGTTGAGCATACGCAGCTTCATCTCTTCAAACGGCACAACGTCGGCCACCAGCTCAGCGCCCGCCTTTTCCCATTCCGGGCGCCCGGCGACAAAATTATCCTCAATGACCCACTGACGGAACGGCTCGCAGGCGACGCCGGCCGGATCGCGCACGCCGGTCAATTGTTCGATTTTATCCAGGGTCGCTGGGGTCACTGCCGGAACGATGCGATCGACCATCGTTGACGGGAAGGTCACGCTTTCGGCGATCCAGTCGGCAAGCTCGCTATCGATAGCCCGCGCCAGGGCGCAGACCACGTTACGCAATACGTGACCGTTTTCCGGCATATTGTCGCCGGACATCACGCTGAATGCCGGTAAACCGGCGGCTTTGCGGCGCGCCAGCGCTTCCACGATAACGCCTGGCGCAGACTTCGGCTGATGCGGGTTTTGTATATCGGCGACAATTAGCGGATGGTCCAGCTGCAGCTTACCGGTGGCCGGTGAATGGCAGTAGCCCTTTTCCGTGATGGTCAGCGATACAATCGCCACCTGCGGTTCACACATTTTTGCCAGCACGCTTTCCAGCCCTGCAACCTGCGCATGCATCGCCTGCTTCACGACGCCGACCACCCGCGCGGTCCAGGCTTCCGCCGACATTTCGGCGACGGTATACAGCAGGTCCTGCTGCTGCAGATCGGCAATTTGCTGCTCGCCGCCAATCAGGTTTACCTCGGTATATCCCCAGTCGCTGCCGTGTTCCGCGGCCAGAATATCGGCATAGACCGCCTGGTGCGCGCGGTGAAAAGCGCCGAAACCGAGGTGAACGATACGGGAAATAAGGGTGCTGCGATCGTAAGAAGGAAGCGTTGCTCTGGCTGTTAAAAGCGTGTTTTGCATCTTTAGACTCGCTGTATAGAAACGGTATGAGTGTTGACTGCCATACCAGATTACCGTCCGTGAGTGCATATGTTTTGATTTGCATTAATTAACGGGCAATTGGTACGACAGAAATACAATGTTGTGTGACAGATTTGGCATTTTTTTGCTTTTCACCAGAAGCTATCACACAGGTTTGCTTAACGCTGCGCCGATGGTGCCGGCTCTGGGTGACGTTTTTCCGCCGGGATGTCGCACCACAGCTGGTCATAGTCGTAGCCGGTGAGGTCTTCAACAATGCGCCGCGCTTCGGGGGTGACGTCGTGCTTGAGGCCGTTGGCCTTCAGGCGATCGACCTCATCGACAAAGATCTTGTGCGTCTGTTTGTTGAGGTGGAAGGTCAGCGCCTGCCACAGCGCGATCAGCAGCAGCCCTGCGGTACCGGCGAAAAGCAGTATGGCGATGGTATCAATGGCCTCCTGCGGCTGATTGACGCTGCCCTTCACAAAACCGCCGCTTTGCAGCAGCAGCCCCACCGCGAAGGTAGCGATCGCCACCGTCGTCTTACGCGAAAACGTCATCACGGCGGCGAACAGGCCTTCCCGACGCTGGCGGGTGATCATTTCATCGATATCCGGGATAAACGGGAAAACGTTCCACGGCGTAAATTCGAGGACGCAGCGCCCCACCTGGTACACGCCGGCAAGGATCAGCAGCAGCAGAACCTTGTTGTCCGTCGGGAACTGATAAACGAGGAACAGCCCGCCGAGACACAGCATCATCAGGCAATAGGCGAAGACGTACAGACGCGACGGGCCGTACTTGATAATGGCGACCCCGGCCGCCAGCGTCACCGGCAGGCCCACGATGCTCATCGACAGCAGCGTTCCCGCCAGCGAAGATGAGACGTTCAGGCAGTAGACGCAGAAAAATACGAACACCGTGTTATAAACATCTTTCGCGGTGAACGAGAACAGATAAATGGCCAGATGCTTGCGAAACGCGCGAACCTTAAAGGTCGAAGCGTACTCCTTAAATAGATAACCAAAGGTCCTCATCTTCTCGGCCAGGGTCTTGTCCACGGCTTTACTTTCTAACTCTGCCTGCATTTCCGGCGTCAGCTCGCGTTCCCAGGTTACCTTCCACGAGATAAACACGCAGAGCATAAACAGCACCGCAAACACCACTCCGTTGATGAAATAGGCACTGGCGTCATTTTCGCCAAAGTGATTTATCAGCAGGCCGGGAATAAACGTTGCGAGAAAGGTTCCAGATGCGGAGAGAAACATGCGGCAGGTTGACAACTTGGTACGCGCATTAAAATCTTTGGTCATTTCCGAAGGCAGGGTTTCCCAGGGAATTAAGACCATGGCGGCAATAATCTCAAACGCCAGATATACCGCAAGGTAGAAGCCGTAGCTCATGCCATCAAGCCACAGCAGCGCATAGACCAGCATCAGCGGCGCGCCGATCAGCAAAAAAAAGCGCCGGCGGCCGAACTTCTTACCTAAGTAATTCTTATAAAAGTGGTCGGTAAAGCTGCCCATAAACAGGCTAACGATGGCATCCACAATGCGCGCGATGGCCACAATAGAGGCGGCTTCAATAGGCGAGAGGCCCACAAAGGTGGTGTAAAAAAACAGCAGCCAGGCACCAATTACGGTAAACGCTCCGCCTCCCATAATATCGGTCATACCATATCCGATACTTACCGGGATGGTAATTTTCTTATTACTCCGAGCCATATCAAATCCTCACGTCAGGACGAATATTAAAATTTAAAATATGCTTGTGCATTATCGTGACAGATATTTTTTATCATTCTGGTTAATATCACTTCATCATCATGGACTTCGCCGCGCGTCACCCAGCCGCCAATTAAATTACAAAGAATACGGCGAAAATAATCATGACGAGGATACGAAATAAGACTGCGGGAGTCGGTGAGCATGCCAATAAAATTCATTAGTAGCCCCTGGTCGGCCAGCGTATTTAGCTGACTCTCCATGCCGCGCCGGGTATCGTTAAACCACCAGCCGGAGCCAAACTGGATCGGCGATTTAACGCCGTGCTCTGCGCTCTGAAAGTTGGCAATGGCCGATGCCACAACGTCGTTGTAGGCCGCATTCAGGTTGTAGACGATGGTTTTCGGCAGCGCATGGCGCCGGCTCAGGCCGTCGAAAAACTGATTCAAACTGCCGGCAAGCGCCGGCTGATCGGCAATGGAGTCGAAGCCAGAGTTAATTCCTGATTGCTCCAGCATCAGGCTGTTGTTGTTGCGAATGGCGCCAAAATGAATCTGCATCGCCCAGCCGCAGCGCCGGTAGTGTTTTGCCAGCAGCACAAAAATAGCGCTATTCAGGCCATGCTGCTCATCGGCGGTTAGCTCCTGGCCGCTGAGCTTCTGCACAAAGAGCCTTGCACCTTCCGACTGAGACACCTCCCGCCAGACCAGAGCCTGTAAACCGTGATCGGAGATACGGCATCCGGCATCGTGGAAATAGTCGACGCGATTGGCTAGCGCCCTTTCAAAATCATCCAGCGTGGCGATCGGCAAATCAGTTATGGCCGCGAGCTGCTGCATAAAGATGAAGAACGCCTGCGGGTTCTCTTCGAAGAAACCGTCTGGGCGAAAGGTTGGCAGCACCTTCACCGGAAAGCCGTCATCACTCTTCAGGAGCTTATGGTAATGCAGGGTATCCAGCGGCGAGTCCGTGGTGCAGATCGTCTCAACGTTTGAGCGCAGGATCAGCTGGCGAGGCGTGAACGCTTTTTCCCGCAGCCAGGCGTTGCAGTGGTTCATAATTCGGCGCCAGCTTTGGCGATTTAGCGCTTCGTCGCAGTCAAAATAGGCCTGCAGCTCAAGATGAGTCCAGTGATAAAGCGGGTTGCCAAAGCAGGATTCGACCGTCTCCGCCCAGGCCTGGAATTTCTCCTCGGCAGCGGCGTCGCCGGTAATAAAACGTTCATCAATAGCGTTAGCCCGCATCGCCCGCCATTTATAATGGTCGCCGGCCAGCCAAAGCTCGCTTATATTAGCAAAGGCCTTGTTCTCATAAATATCTTTCGCCTCGAGATGACAATGATAGTCAATAATCGGCAGATTCTTAGCAATATCATTGTATAACTTCACTCCACGATCGTTACTAATCATAAAGCGTTCATTAATTAATGGCATAACTCCCCTCTTAACAATCACGTCCATTGTTCAATAAGATGCAGAGAATATATCCGCAGCGGCACCTGACTCTCTGCGTAATATGTCAAATAGGATCAGGGCTCCCGGACCGGCGCCGGAGAAAATAATCAGCGCGACCGGGAGGCCATTTTAGTAATCAATAAATACGTTTCAGCCATCAGAAGAGATGATAATGGCGCAGAGCCAGACTCTTTTTTAAATATACTGACCGGATTTTTCATCTTTAGGCAGCGGAACCGTATCGGCGGCATCGTTTGCCAGGCTCAGGTCGCGGTCACGCACTTCCGGCATCAGGAGTGCGGCAAGCAGACCGATGATCGAATAGCTCACCAGCATCACCACGATGGGCAGCCACGAGTCGGTCATATTACAGAAAATACCCGCCAGCACCGGGCCGAAACCCACGGCAACCAGCCCTCCCATCTCTTTTGAGATAGCCATGCGGGTGAAGCGATTACGCGATCCAAACAGCTCGGCCATCGTAATATTTTCCAGCGCAAACAGCCCCAGCACCGCCACGTTATGGATAACAATCAACGATGCCATAATGGTGCTCACGCTGTGGCTTTTATCCATGATAATCGCCAGCATCGGATAGGCTAAAATAATCGCCGAGATATTGACGATAATATACGGCGTGCGGCGCCCTACTTTATCTGAAAGCCAGCCCAGCAGCGGAATAGTGATAAAACCGATCGCCGAGCTAATCATTAACGCATCTGTCGGGATCGCTTTATCAAACAGCAGGGTTTGCACCAGATAGCCCGCAAGGAAGGTTTGAATCAGCCCCGAGTTGCCCGCCTGGCCGAAGCGCAGGCCGGTTGCCAGCCAGAATGATTTACTCTTCAGCATCGCGCCAAAGCTATTCTCCTGGCTGCTGGCGGCGCTCTGTCGACTGCCGCCCTCGGCGACTTTTTCAAATACCGGGCTTTCTTTGAGGTTCAGGCGCAGCCAGATAGCGAAGATCATCACCACCACGCTGGCAAGGAACGGAACGCGCCAGCCCCACGCCACCAGCTGCTCGCGGTCGAGCAGGAAGAACATCACCGCCCAGATTGCCGTAGCGCTGAGGGTGCCGCAGTTGGTTCCCATCGCCACCAGCGAGGAGATAATGCCGCGCTTACCTTTCGGCGCATATTCCGCTAGCATCGTTCCGGCCCCGGATATTTCCGCTCCGGCACCCAGCCCCTGAATCACGCGCAGGGTGACCAGCAGCACCGGCGCAAGGATCCCTACCTGGGCATAGGTAGGCAAAACGCCGATCAGCGTCGTACAGATACCCATCATGGTGATGGTAATAAAAAGAACTTTCTTGCGGCCGATGCTATCGCCCATTCTGCCGAAAATAAACGCCCCGACGATGCGGGCAATATATCCGGCGCCGTAGGTCCCCATGGCTAAAATCAGCGCCATCGCCGCAGACTGTTCGGGGAAGAATATTTCATGGAATACCAGCGCGGCGCCTAAAGAGTAAAGCTGGAAATCCATAAACTCCAGCGCGGTACCTAACCAACCGGATACAGCCGCGCGGATGAGATCGGAGGTTGTTCTCTCATTCTTTACTGTCGTCATCTTTATAATCTCTAATTGTGTAGGATATAGAGTCTGGCGTTGTATTGGCTGTCAGAAGGTTAATAACACCTTACAGCAACTCTTACGGTCATTTTCAAACAGCTCAATTGCCTCAGCGACCTGTTGATAGTCAAAGGCATGAGTAATTAACATTTCCGGATTAATCAGCCCCTGTTCCAGCCAGCGCAAAACAATCGGGAATTTATTGGCGTTTAGCCGCGAGGAAAATATCGACAGCTCTTTACCGGTAATCCCCTGCTGCGCCACCTGCGACGGCTCGGTAGAGAACCCCATCAGGACAATTCTGGCCGCCGGTGAAGCCAGGGTTACCGCCTCCTGTAATATTGTCGGGTGGCAGGCGGCGTCGATAATCAGCGTCGGCTTCACCTCTAACACCTCGGCTAATGAGTGCTCGCCGTTATTGATCGTGCGGTCGGCACCGTTGCGTTTGGCCATTTGCAGACGTTCATCGATTCGGTCAACCACAATCACCTGACCGACTTTGTAGACCTGCTTAAGAACCTGGATGGTGGTCAAGCCCATCGGCCCGGCGCCGTAGACCAGCGCCACGTCCTGTTCGGTCGGCGTCACCTGCCCGGTTACGTTGGCGGCGATCGTGAAGGGTTCCACCATCACCGCATGCCGGTCCGCCACGCCGTCCGGCACCCGCCAGGCGTTTTTCGCCGGCACCACCGCATACTCGCTGAAGCCGCCGTCACGGTGCACGCCGATAACCACTAACGAGGTGCAGACATTCGGCTTGCCGACCGAGCAGGGATAGCAGCGTCCGCAGCTGATAACCGGATCCACGCACACCCGCTGGCCGACCACTTTATCCGTCACCCCGGCGCCAACCGCATCGATAGTGCCGAAGAATTCGTGGCCGATAACGCGCGGGTATTTTGCAAACGGGTTGTGTCCGCGATAGATATGGCTATCCGAACCGCATATTCCCGCCAGCTGCACCTTGACCCGAACTTCCCCCGCGGCAGGCTCCGGCAGCGCGCGCTCTTCAATCACCAGCTCATTGGGCTGGCGGATAACGATACTTTTCATTTTGTTCTCCTTACCAGTTCCACAAGGTGCCATCTTCTAACCGGGCCACCGGGAGGCAGGCCGGATCGTACGGATATTTCGCCGCCAGCTTCTCGTCAAACTCGATGCCCAGCCCCGGCTTTTCGCCTGGATGCATATAGCCGTTATCGAACGTCCAGCTATGCGGGAAAACGTCGAGCATCTGCTCGGAGTAGCCCATGTACTCCTGGACGCCGAAGTTCGGCACCCACAGATCAAAGTGTAGCGCCGCCGCCATGCAGACCGGCGAAAGGTCGGACGGGCCGTGCGAGCCGGTGCGGACCTGGTAAAGCGAAGCAAAATCGGCGATACGGCGCATGCCGGTGATCCCGCCCGCGTGGGTCACGGTGGTGCGGATATAGTCAATCAGCTGCTCCTCTATCAGCTGCTTGCAGTCCCAGATGCTGTTAAAGACTTCCCCGACCGCAATGGGGGTCACGGTGTGCTGGCGGATCAGACGGAAGCACTCCTGATTTTCAGCCGGCGTCGGATCCTCCATCCAGAACAGACGATACTCCTCGATGCTCTTGCCAAAGCGCGCGGCCTCGATCGGCGTCAGGCGATGGTGCATGTCATGCAGAAGGTGCTCGTTGAAGCCAAATCTTTCGCGCACGGCGGCAAACAGCTGCGGGGTAAAATCAAGATACTTCTCCGTCGACCACAGCTGCTCTTCCGGCCACAGGCCCTTGGTCGCCGGCTCATAGGCCTGCCCTTTGCCTTTTGCCATCCCGT
The DNA here is from genome assembly GCF_030078455.1 of Klebsiella sp. Ech2A. Lineage (NCBI taxonomy): Bacteria > Pseudomonadati > Pseudomonadota > Gammaproteobacteria > Enterobacterales > Enterobacteriaceae > Klebsiella > Klebsiella sp. Ech2A. The sequence goes on from NZ_JAQGFU010000027.1 coordinate 11,119, forward strand.
AGGTGGTCTTCATCCCCGGAATGCCGCACTGCACGCGGATGGCCTTAAAGCCCATCTCCTTGTGGCGAGCGTAGTCATCCAGCACTTCGTCAATGGAGTGGCCCGTGGTGTGGCAGTAAACCATCACCCCGTCACGGGATGCCCCGCCCAGCAGCTGATACAGCGGCATCCCCGCCGCCTTCGCTTTAATATCCCACAGGGCCATATCGACGGCGGAGATAGCCGACATGGTCACCGGCCCGCGGCGCCAGTAGGCTCCCTTGTAGAAGAACTGCCAGATATCTTCGATACGCTGCGCATCGCGGCCGATAAGCTGCGGGCAGAGGTGATCCTGCAGGTACGATGCGACGGACAGCTCGCGACCGTTTAAGGTGGCATCCCCCAGCCCGACGATGCCGTCATCGGTGGTGATTTTTAGGGTGACAAAGTTACGTCCGGGACAGGTGACGAAAACTTCAGCGGCAACGATCTTCATCTTTTTCTATTCCTTACATCTCTGCGGTTAGTGCATAAAATTAAATCATCAGACCTACTACCATACAAGTATAATGATCGAAAAAGATGCCATTGGTCACATTAATGCCCGAGCCTGACGCGCGGCCGCTGGCTGAAGAGAAGAGATAAACAGAGGTGGAAACAGGCGCGATGCCGCGCGGCCGGCGCATCGTCTGCCCCCGCGCTGCGCCCGGAAGGTTAGCTAGGCGCGGCCCCAGCCGGCGACGATAATCAGCATCCCGCACAGCGCAATAGCCGCGCCGGCCCAGTCGTAGTGGCTGAGCTTAACGCCGTCAACAAAGCGCAGCCACAGCAGCGCGGTGCAGACGTAGACTCCGCCGTAGGCGGCGTAAACGCGCCCGCTCGCCGCCGGGTGCAGGGTCAGGAGCCAGGCGAACATCGCCAGCGCGATTGCGGCGGGCACCAGCAGCAGCGGCGTGGCGCCCCGCTTTAGCCAGAGCCAGGGTAAATAGCAGCCGAGGATTTCGCACAGGGCGGTGGCAAAAAAGAGCAGCGTGGTTTTGAGCATTAAAGATACGTAAATAGCGCAGAGAGTGGCGGCATTCTACGCGATAATTGCCCCGCTCCCACTTTCTTTTGTCGGGTATGCCGTAGAAAAGAGATGTAGTAAACTCATATTAAGGGCTATCCCTTTTTATCACTCAAAGGAAACCGTGATGAAAATGACACTGAACAAACGCTGGTGCCTGACCGCCATGCTGGCGCTAAGCGCCGCGGCCTTCACCGCCTCGTCTTTTGCTAAAACCGACACGCTGGTGATTGAATCCGGCGATAGCGCGCAGAGCCGCCAGCACGCCGCCATGGAAAAAGAGCAGTGGAACGACACCCGCTCTCTACGCCATAAGGTCAACACGCGCGTCGAGAAAGAATGGGATAAGGCCGACGTCGCTTTTGATGCCCAGGACAACTGCCAGAAAAGCGCGAACGTCAACGCCTACTGGGAGCCGAATACCCTGCGCTGCCTCGATCGCCGCACCGGCCGTACCATAGCGCCGTAACCCGTCACGCATGGCGCCTGCGGGCGCCATAATTCATTATTATCGCCAGCATTGCTGCACAGGAACTCCCATGACTGACGCTCATACCGTCAAGCTGCGCCCGCTAGAGCGCGAAGATCTTCGTTTTGTTCACCAGCTCGATAACAACGCCAGCGTCATGCGCTACTGGTTTGAAGAGCCGTATGAGGCCTTTGTCGAGCTCTCGGACCTCTATGACAAGCACATTCACGATCAGAGCGAGCGCCGGTTTGTGATTGAGTGCGACGGGGAAAAAGCCGGCCTGGTCGAGCTGGTTGAGATTAACCACGTCCACCGCCGCGCCGAGTTTCAGATTATTATCTCCCCGGACTATCAGGGGCGAGGTCTCGCAACCCGCGCCGCTAAGCTGGCGATGGACTACGGCTTTACCGTACTCAACCTCTATAAGCTGTACCTCATCGTCGACAGCGAAAATGAAAAAGCGATCCACATCTACCGCAAGCTTGGGTTTATGGTGGAGGGCGAGCTCATTCACGAGTTTTTCATTAACGGCGAATACCGCAATACTATTCGGATGTGCCTGTTCCAGCATCAGTACCTTAGCGAACACCGCCCGCAGGGCCCGACGCTGCTGAAGCCAACGGCTCAGTAGTATTCGATGCTATTTTTGATGGTGTAGTGCCGCGTTAACGGCGGCTGCACGCTTTCATCGATAACCTGCAGCTCGCACTTCACCGGGTTGTCGTAACTGTCGTAGTCGCAGGTCTGCCGCACGCTGCCTAGCTCGCGATCGTTAAAGGTGCTCACCGCCGTGTAGTCCAGCTTTTTACGCGGATCGGCCGCCGGCGTTGAGACCACCGTAAAGCGCTGGTCTTTGGCGGTGGTGGTTTTGCCTAGCGGATAGCCTTCGTCATCATAGCGGTAGCTGGCCGTGCTCTCTTTGCCGCGGGCGGTCACCACAAAGCCGTTATCATCCGTTTCCCAGCTCACTCCCGCCGACGGCATTTCGGCAAGCTGACACTTTCCCTGCAGGCGCAGGCGCTTTTCACGCGTTTGCGCATCGAGATAGTAGTTCGCGTCGAGCAGCAGCGTGGCGCCGGTGTTATTTTCGCGATCCTGGAAAGCCAGCAGATCGAAGCAGCCCTCGCTGGATAAGCGCCCGCTGACCTGTTTCACCACTTCATCATGCTCATCGAGCAGCGTCTGGCTGAAATCTTTCACCGGGCCACGCAGCGGGTCAAACTCAAACTCGTTGGAGAAACTCGCCATTTCTGGCGTAAAGGCCTGCGGCGCGGATTGATTATCGCAGGCGCTTAGCGCCATGGTCGCTAAAACCAGTAAAAACAGTTTATTCACGCCCGATTCCTTCTGTGAACCTATGCAATCATATTAGCAAATACAATTGTTTACACCAGTTCTGCTATGCTTAAATCTGGATGACGCCAATAAGGAGTTTATGATGAAAATATCCCCCTTGCTATGCGCGGCTCTGCTGCTGGGTTCGACATCAGCGCTTGCCGCACCGGATTCCTGCGAACGGGTAAAAAACGATATTCAGCAGAAAATTATCAATAACGGCGTGCCGGCGACGGGCTTTAGCCTGAGCATCGTCCCCAGCGACCAGCCTGACCAGCCCGGCGCCCAGGTTGTCGGACACTGCGCCAACGACACCTTTAAAATCACCTATACCCGCAGCGCCGGCACCGACAGCGAAGCGCAGTAACCCCGCCTCTGCTTCAAGTGAAGGATATTATCCCTGGGTTGACCAGGGATAATATTCATCTACCTCTATATAAGTATTATGACTCTCCCATCCGCTCGAATGCAGAACCCGGCGGAATGTCATCATAATAACAATCAGGGAGTGAGTAATGTCTTATCCGGAATATGACGGCGGCTTCAGCCGCCGCGCGCTAATTAAATCCTCAGCGATCGGTTCACTGGCGTTAGCGGCCGGCGCTGTGTCGCTGCCGTTTAGCCTGCGCGGCGCGGCGGCGGCCGTTCAGCAGGCCACCCGGGGCGAAGAACGGGTGGTGTGGGGAGCCTGCTCGGTGAACTGCGGCAGCCGCTGCGCGCTGCGTCTGCACGTGCGCGACGACGAAGTGGTATGGGTTGAGACCGATAACACCGGGCAGGATATTTATGGCGATCACCAGGTGCGGGCGTGCCTGCGCGGCCGCTCTATCCGCCGGCGTATCAACCACCCTGACCGCCTGAACTATCCGATGAAACGAGTCGGTAAGCGCGGCGAAGGAAAGTTTGCCCGCATCAGCTGGGACGAAGCGCTGGACACCCTGGCCGGCAGCCTGCAGCGGATCGTTAAAGAGTACGGTAACGAAGCGGTCTACATCAACTACTCCTCCGGGATCGTCGGCGGCAACATGACCCGCTCGTCGCCCTCCGCTTCCCCGGTAACCCGCCTGATGAACTGCTACGGCGGCTCTTTAAACCAGTACGGTACCTACAGCACCGCCCAAATTGCCTGCGCCATGCCCTACACCTACGGCAGCAACGAGGGCAACAGCACCTCCGACATCGAAAACAGCAGGCTGGTGGTGATGTTCGGCAATAATCCGGCGGAAACCCGCATGAGCGGCGGCGGGATTACCTATTATCTCGAACAGGCTCGCGAACGCTCCAACGCCAGAATGATCGTTATCGATCCGCGCTATACCGACACCGCCGCCGGCCGCGAAGACGAGTGGATCCCCATTCGCCCCGGCACCGACGCGGCGCTGGTGGCCGGCATCGCCTGGGTGCTGATAACGGAAAACCTTGTCGACCAGCCGTTCCTTGATAGCTACTGCGTAGGCTACGACGAAAAAACGCTGCCCGCAGGCGCGCCGGCAAACAGCCATTATAAGGCCTGGATCCTTGGCGAAGGGGACGATGGAACCGCTAAAACTCCGCAGTGGGCGTCGCGGATTTGCGGCATTCCGGTCGACCGCATCGTCAAGCTGGCGCGAGAGATCGGCAGCACCAGGCCGGCCTGTATTTGTCAGGGCTGGGGGCCGCAGCGCCAGGCCAACGGCGAGCTGGCCGCCAGGGCCATCGCCATGCTGCCGATTCTGACCGGCAACGTCGGGATTAGCGGCGGCAACAGCGGCGCGCGCGAATCAACCTATACCATCACCATCGAGCGGCTGCCGGTGCTGACCAACCCGGTGAAAACCGCCATCTCCTGCTTTAGCTGGACCGACGCCATCGCGCGCGGGCCCGAAATGACCGCCCTGCGCGACGGCGTACGCGGCAAGGATAAGCTGGACGTGCCGATCAAGTTCCTGTGGAACTACGCCGGGAATACCATTATCAATCAGCATTCTGACATCAACCGGACCCACGAAATCCTGCAGGACGACAGCAAGTGCGAAACCATCGTGGTGATCGATAACTTTATGACCTCATCGGCTAAATATGCCGACATCCTGCTTCCGGACCTGATGACCGTCGAGCAGGAAGATATTATCCCCAACGACTACGCCGGCAATATGGGCTACCTGATCTTTATTCAGCCCGCCACCTCGGCGAAGTTTGAGCGCAAACCTATCTACTGGATCCTCAGCGAAGTAGCAAAGCGCCTCGGCGATGAGGTCCTGCAAAAGTTTACCGAAGGACGTACTCAGGAGCAGTGGCTGCAGCATCTTTACGCCCTGATGCTGGCGAAAGACCCCGCGCTGCCCGCCTACGACGAGCTTAAAGCGATGGGGATCTATAAGCGTAAGGATCCCGCGGGCCATTTTGTCGCCTATCGCGATTTCCGCCGCGACCCGCTCGCCAATCCGCTAAAAACGCCCTCCGGTAAAATTGAGATCTACTCCAGCCGGCTGGCCGATATCGCCGCCAGCTGGCAGCTGGCGCCGGATGAAACCGTCAGCCCGCTGCCGGTGTACGCCTCCACCTTCGAAGGCTGGGACGATCCGCTGCGCAGCCAGTTTCCGCTGCAGCTTTTTGGCTTCCACTATAAAGCGCGCACCCACTCGAGCTACGGTAACGTCGATATTCTGCAGGCCGCCTGCCGCCAGGAAGTGTGGATTAACCCGTTGGACGCCGAGCGGCGCGGGATTAAAAACGGCGATATGGTGCGCGTCTTTAACCAGCGCGGCGAGCTGCGCATTCCGGCAAAAGTGACGCCGCGCATTATGCCCGGTGTCTCGGCGATGGGCCAGGGCGCGTGGCATGACGCCAATATGGACGGGGATCGCGTCGACCGCGGCGCCTGCATTAATACGCTGACCACCCACCGTCCGTCGCCGCTGGCGAAAGGCAATCCTCAGCACACCAACCTGGTTGAAATTGCCAAAGCCTAAGGAGAACGAGCATGGGAAACGGATGGCATGAATGGCCGCTGGTGCTGTTTACGGTGCTGGGCCAGTGCGCGGCGGGAGCGCTCATCGTTAGCGGCCTGGGCTGGCTGTCGCTGAAAAATAACTCCGAGGCCCGGCAGCGTCTGGTGCGCAGCATGATCGCTATCTGGCTGATGATGGGGGTCGGCTTTCTCGCCTCCACGCTGCACCTCGGTTCACCGCTGCGGGCGTTCAATTCGCTCAATCGCCTCGGCGAGTCGGCGCTGAGTAACGAAATCGCCAGCGGCATCATCTTCTTTGCCGTCGGCGGACTGTGGGGGCTACTGGCAGTCACCAGCAAAATGCCCGCCGCGTTGAGCGCGCCGTGGCTGGCCGCGAGCATGCTGCTGGGGGGCGTTTTTGTCTTTGCGATGACCCGGGTTTACCAGATTGATACCGTCCCGACATGGTATAATGGCTATACCACCGGCGCCTTTTTTCTGACCATGCTGCTCAGCGGGCCGCTGTTTGCCGCACTGCTGCTGCGCGCCGCCAACGTGTCGTTTAACGGCAGCGTCTTCGCCTCGCTGAGCGTTCTGGCGCTGCTGGCCAGCATTGCCATCGTCGTGCTTCAGGGTTTTGGCCTCGGCGATATTCACAGCTCGGTGCAGCGCGCCGGCGCGTTGGTTCCGGGATACGGGTTCTGGCAAACCTGGCGCATCGCGCTGCTGGCCCTTGGTCTCGGCTGCTGGCTGTGCCCGCTCATTCGCGGCGTCCGCCCGCATACCGGCGGGCTATGCCTCGGGCTGCTGCTGGTGCTGGCCGGAGAACTGATTGGCCGCGGCCTGTTTTATGGCCTGCATATGACCGTCGGCACGGCAGTTGCCGGTTAATTTTTCGCGCGCGAACAGCCGCGCCGCAGTAAGGAATATAAGCATGATGCAACCCCCATTCCGCGACGCCGTCGCGCTGAGCGCCCGCACCCTCGGCGCGCTATTTTCATTTGCCCCGCAAAGCGAGCAGGCCGCCCCGCTGGTCAGCGCCCTGCGCGACGGAAGCTGGCAGGCCCAGTGGCCCTTTGCGGTGCCCGCCGAGGTGGTTGCCCGCTTCGCCGAGCACAACGACGAGCCGCTGGCCGAGGCGTGGCAGCGCCTGTTTATCGGCCCCTGGGCCCTGCCGGCGCCGCCGTGGGGCTCCGTCTGGCTGGATAAAGAGAACGTCCTGTTCGGCGATTCGACGCTGGAACTCAGGGAGTGGATGCGGCAGAACGGCATCGCCCGCGCCGCGCAGAACAACGATCCGGAAGACAGCTTTGGCACCCTGCTGCTGCTGGCCGCCTGGCTATGCGAGTCCGGGCAGGATGAGGCCTTTTCGCAGCTGCTGGCCCGGCATCTGCTGCCCTGGTCGGGCCGCTTCCTGACAGTTTTCGTTAGCGAAGCCGGGCATCCGTTCTACCAGGCCCTGGGTCAGCTAAGCCAGGCCACGCTGGCGGAGTGGCAACACGCGCTGACTCTTGCCGTCGCCGACAAACCGCTCTATCGCTAGCCTCACCGCCATATCGAGGGACTCGGGATGGTCAGCCTATGAGTGACAACGTCACATAAAATGTCTTCCGTTCCTCCTTTTGCCCCGCTGCGCGGCGGCAAAGGAGGCACTTATCGCTTTTGCTTATAACGTTATTCCCCGGCACAATAAGTCACTCATTCCCGCAACGCGTAATGTCCGATGCATCGTTTGCCTGCTTATCCTGATATTCAGGTCATGTTTCGCCGCCTGCTGGTCGCCACGCTGATCGGTATTATGGCGGCGCTCGCCGTAGCGCTCTTTCATGCCGCAATGGGGCTGCTGGAGGCGCTGCTCCTCAGCAATCGGAGCGGAAGCCTGGTCAACGCCGCCGAATCGCTGCCGTGGTGGAGACGGCTGCTGACGCCGGCGGCCGGCGGATTTGCCGCCGGCACCCTGCTCTGGCTCTGGCAGCGCCGCACCCGCCAGCGTCCGCATGCGCCGACCGATTATATGGAGGCGCTGGAAACCGGCGACGGCCGCTTCGATACGCCGGCCAGCCTGATAAAATCCTGCGCCTCGCTGCTGGTGGTGACCACCGGCAGCGCCATTGGCCGCGAGGGGGCGATGATCCTGCTGGCGGCGCTGGCGGCCTCGCTGTTCGCCCGATGCTTTACGCCAAAAGAGGAGTGGAAATTATGGGTTGCCTGCGGCGCCGCCGCCGGGATGGCCAGCGCCTATCACGCTCCCCTGGCCGGAAGCCTGTTCATTGCCGAGATTCTGTTCGGTACGCTGATACTGGCCTCGCTCGGCCCGGTGGTTATTTCAGCGGTTGTTGCGCTGCTGGTCAGCCATCTGCTCAACGGCAGCCAGCAGCCCCTCTACCAGGTGACGCTCAGCCTTCCCCTCACCGCCGTTCACTACGGGCTGATGCTGGCGACCGGACTGCTGGCCGGGCTCTGCGGGCCGCTCTTCGTCTGGCTGATGGGCTGGAGCCATCGCGGCTTTCTGCGCCTGCGCCTCTCGCCGCCCTGGCAGCTGGCGCTCGGCGGCGTCATTGTCGGCCTGCTGTCGCTGCTGACGCCGGCGGTGTGGGGGAACGGTTACAGCACGGTGCAGAGCTATCTCCAGTCGCCGCCGCTGCTGGGGGCAATCGCCGCGGTATTCGCCTGTAAACTGCTTGCGGTACTGGCCAGCAGCGGCTCAGGCGCGCCCGGCGGCGTGTTTACGCCGACGCTGTTTGTCGGGCTGGCAATGGGCATGCTGTTCGCCAGCTTCACCGGCCTGTGGCTGCACGGTTCGGAGGTGGCGATTATGCTGGGTCTGGCGGGAATGGCGACGTTTCTGGCGGCAACAACGCACGCGCCGATTATGTCGACCCTGATGATTTGTGAAATGACCGGGCAATATGCGCTACTGCCCGGCTTGCTGATTGCCAGCGTGCTGGCATCGGTGCTATCCCGAACGCTACGCCAGGACTCGATCTACCGCCATCACCTCACCTAGCCGCGCCAGGTCAATATACTGGCCCAGCTCGCGCTGTTCGGCGCGCGGCAGATAGGGCAATTCGCCGATCAGCGGACCCGGCAGCTTTTTGCTTAGGACGTCGATGATTTCAGCGTAGTGCGCCAGCCCCGGATTAATGCGGTTGGCGACCCAGCCGATAAGCGGCAGGCCGTCATTGGCAATGGCCTGCGCGGTCAGCAGGGCGTGGTTGATACAGCCCTCCTGAATGCCCACCACCATCAGCACCGGCAGCTGCTCCTGCACCACCCATTCGGAAAGCGGACGCAGATCGTTCATCAGGCTACGCCAGCCGCCGGTTCCCTCAACCACCACGTGGTCGACCTGGCCGCTCAGGCGCTGCAGTCCGTCCGTCAGCAGCCCGTAGTTGATGGGGCCGCTGTGCGCCACGCTGCTTTCATCTTCGCTTAACGCTATGGGATTGACAGCATCATAGGGCAACGCCAGCGTCGACACGCTTTGTAAAATCAGCGCGTCTTTGTTACGCAACCCGTCCGGCGTCTCTTTGCTGCCCTTCGCCACAGGCTTGTATCCGGCGACGCTTTTGCCCTCAGCGGCCAGTGCCTGCAGCAGCGCACGAGAAACCACCGTCTTCCCGACGGCGGTGTCAGTACCTGTTATAAAGAAACGCTTAAACATCACTAACCCCACAGTTATGTTGATGAAATATATACCCGTCATGCTTCAGGCGGCATAGCGGTTAGCGCTCCTCGCTCACCCTGAACGCTTAGCGAAGTAAGGCGTCGGGATTCCCTGCGTAGCGGCCTTCCGGCTGCGCGAATCGTGCAGATATATACAGAAAATGGATAGAAAACTGTGGGAAAAGTCTACGCGAAGCCGGCGAGTGCCAGCTTGAGATAGCGCAATTTTTCGTGTGACTATGAAAAAATGTTAACCCTGTAACAGTCGTATCAGCAGCGATCCGTTATAGAGGGCATCTTTGACCAGCGCGGCGCCGGCCATGGTTCCGCGGTTGGAGAACTGGGTGCTTTCGACGGTAATGTGTCGGCTATAGGCCGGCAGCGACTGTTGACGAATGCAGTCAGAAATAGCCGGAAACAGGATATCCGCCGCGAGGCTAAACGGAGAGCCGATAAGAATTTTTTGCGGATTGAAGAGGTTAACCATGATTGCCAGAATTCGCCCAACGTGCTGGCCGACGCCGCTGATAATATCGCGAGCCAGCAAATCACCCTGCAGCGCCGCCTGACAGAGCCACTCCACGCTCAGCGGCTGCTGGTGCAGCATTGAGCTCATTGATTTGGTCATCCTTACCTGAGCGAGCTCCAGCACGCTCTCGACGCTGGCAATGGTTTCCAGACAGCCGTGGTTGCCGCAGTAGCAGCGCTTGCCGTAAGGGTCGACCTGAGTATGACCGATCTCCACCAGGCTACTGCTCCCGGCGTGCAGCAGGCGACCGTCGGTAATCACCCCGGCGCCGACGTTATGGTCAATCACCACCTGAATCACGTCTCTCGCCCCTCTGGAGGCGCCAAACAGCGACTCCGCCATGGTCCAGGCGCTGATATCATGCTGAATATAAACCGAAACTCCGGTATGGTTGGCCAGCACTTCGCCGAGCGGCAGATCCTTCACGTCGTCATAGAACGGCATCCGATGGATGATGCCATTTTCGGTATCAATAATTCCCGGCATGGTCACGGCGATTGCCGTCAGGCGTTCCAGCTTCTTTTGATGGCGAATAAAAAAGCGGTCGATATGCTCAACGACCCGGCTCAGGAAAGGCTGTTCGTGCTGCAGCGCCAGCTCGAGCTGCTCTTCGACCACCAGCTTGCTGCTTAAGTCGCGCAGCGCGAGGTGAATCTCTCCCCGGCTGATGCGCACGGAAAGATAGTGCCAGGCCTCGGTTTCCACCATCAGGCCCACCGCCGGACGCCCGCGGCTGCCCGGATCCTGGATTTCCGTCTCCTGCACCAGATGCGCTTCCAGCATCTCGCGGACAATTTTGGTAATACTGGCCGGCGCCAGCTGGGCAAAACGGGAGAGATCGATGCGCGATACCGGGCCAAGCTGATCGATCAGGCGATACACTGCTCCTGCATTGGTCTGCTTTATTTGATCGATATGGCCAGGCTGACTATCCGCTACCACCGTTGACTCCCTTTATTTTCGCGCTTCGAAATAAACTTTCAGCTATGGTGAAGCACTTCGACGGTGCACGTCAAATTTTTGCTTAGCCTTGTGATTTACCGCACAATTTTGAGCTAATTTTGTCCTAATTGTGCATCAAAGCGGCGTGAAGAAGCTGCTCCCGGAAGCGCTGCGCCGCCTGTCCCTGCTCGCGGTGCTTCGACCACACCAGCCACATTTCGGAAACGGCGTCCTGCTCGACGATCGGCAGCCAGCGCATCTCATTGAGCTGAACCCGCTTAAATGAGGCAGGCAGAATGGACACGCCAAGCCCGGACGACACCAGACCGATAATCGTCATCGCCTCGCCGACCTCCTGAGCTATCGTCGGCGTGAGGCCGTAGCGGCGCATCAGGCCGAGAATATCGTCGTACAGCCCGGTACCCACGTGGGGGTCAAAAAAGACGAACGGCTGGCTCGCCAGATCCGCCAGGCTGACCGCATCCTGGCGCGCCAGGGGATGATCGCTGGGCACCATTGCCAGCAGCGGTTCACGCAGAATGCACTGCCACACCAGCGTTTCCGGCAGCCGGGTGTTACGCATCAGCCCGAGGTCTAACGCCCCTTCGTTAAGCGGCACAATTTGTTCCCGGGTATTGGTTTCCCGGGTCTGGATATGCACGTCCGGATAGCGGCGGCGAAAGGTCGACAGGGTATCGGAGACGGCCTTAATAAACGGCGCCGAGGAGGTAAAGCCGATATGCAGTTCGCCGGTTTCGCCGTGGTGCAGGCGCCCCGCCCGGGCGGCGGCATCCTCAACCTGGGTGAGGATTTGGCGGCTGTCGGCAAGAAACTGCTTTCCCGCCGCCGTCAGGCTGACGCTGCGGTTGGTGCGGGCAAACAGCCGGGCGCCAATCTGCTGCTCGAGGATCTGAATCTGCTGGCTCAGCGGCGGCTGGGAGATATTCAGCCGCGCAGCAGCGTGGCCAAAATGGAGCTCTTCGGCGACGGCTATAAAGTAGCGCAGATGGCGCAGCTCGATATTCATATTTAAAACGTCTTATTTGAGATTATTAATATATTAGACAGAATATTTACATTTTCATACTCTAAAAATGTGATCTGTGAGGTCACCTAACCCCGAGTTTCTCAGCAAGGATTTTCCGTGAGTCGTACAACTACCGTTGACATCGCGCCGGCAAGCGAAGTCATCGACAATAATGTGGTATCCCAGCCAAATCAGTTTATCAAACGCGGTACCCCTCAGTTTATGCGCGTCACCCTGGCGCTGTTCTCTGCCGGTCTCGCCACCTTTGCCCTGCTCTACTGCGTGCAGCCGATTCTACCGGTACTGTCGAGCGAGTTCGGCATCTCACCGGCCAGCAGCAGTATTTCGCTGTCGATTTCCACCGCCATGCTCGCCGTCGGGCTGCTGTTTACCGGCCCCATCTCGGATGCCATCGGGCGTAAAAAGGTGATGGTCACCGCGCTGGTGCTGGCCTCCTGCTGCGCCCTGCTGTCAACGGTCATGACTACCTGGCACGGGATCCTAATCATGCGCGCGCTGATCGGCCTGTCGCTCAGCGGCGTGGCCGCCGTTGGCATGACCTACCTGAGCGAGGAGATCCACCCCAGCGTGGTGGCCTTCTCGATGGGGCTGTACATCAGCGGCAACTCGATCGGCGGCATGAGCGGACGCCTGCTCACCGGGGTGTTTACCGACTTCTTCGGCTGGCGCGTGGCGCTGGCGGCGATCGGCTGTTTTGCCCTCGCTTCGGCCATTATGTTCTGGCGAATTTTACCGGAGTCGCGCCATTTCCGCCCGACCTCGCTGCGGCCAAAATCCCTGCTGATTAACTTCCGCCTGCACTGGCGCGATCGCGGCCTGCCGCTGCTCTTTCTCGAAGGGTTCCTGCTGATGGGGGCTTTCGTGACGCTGTTTAACTACATCGGCTATCGTCTGATGATGTCGCCGTGGTCGCTGAACCAGGCGGTGGTCGGCCTGCTTTCTGTCGCCTATCTAACCGGTACGTGGAGCTCGCCGAAGGCCGGGGCCATGACCGCCCGCTACGGACGCGGCCCGGTGATGCTGGTTTCTATCGCGGTGATGCTTGGCGGCCTGCTGCTGACGCTTTTCCCCTCGCTGTGGCTGATATTCAGCGGCATGCTGCTCTTTTCGGCCGGTTTTTTTGCCGCGCACTCGGTCGCCAGCAGCTGGATTGGCCCGGGCGCCCGCCGCGCCCGCGGCCAGGCATCGTCGCTGTATCTGTTTAGCTACTATCTGGGTTCCAGCATTGCCGGGACCTTAGGCGGGGTGTTCTGGCATAACTACGGCTGGAATGGCGTTGGCGGCTTTATTGCCCTGATGCTAACGGCAGCACTCGTTACCGGCGCCTGTTTGCACAGGCGTCTGAAATAGCGAGTAATCACGTGGCCTTCACGGCCACGCTGCTCACCACATACCCAGTATCGATGAGGCCCCCAGCAGCTCTCTGACGGCGTCGATTGAAAGGAGTGCGATAAACAGCAAGGTGAACGGATTCATATTAACCCCGCATCAGCGGCCCTGGCTCCCTATGAGTTTAGCCGCTGGCTGAGAAAGAATCTGCTATCCTGGCCACATCATGATGACATTATGATGACCGCCGCCGCTGACGGATTGCTACAGCATTCCCGCCCACGCGGAAATCAGCAATAGCAGCGCCATCGCGCGCTGGAAGCGAACCAGCGCCGCGGGGGTGCGAAAGACCCGGTTGACGATCTGTCCCAGCCACGCCCAGGCCGCCAGGCACAGCAGCGAAATCACTAAAAACCACGCCGCCATCCGCGCAATGCTCCACATAGCCCCTTCGCCGGCGGGCGCAAACAGGCCAACCACCGCCAGCGCCATCATCCACGTCTTCGGATTCACTATCTGCAGCAGCGCGGCCGCGCGAGCGGTAAAGCGTGCCGCCGTGGACGTTTGCAAATTCGGCGCCGGGGCATTAAAGAGCTGCCAGCTGAGCCAGCTCAGCCACAGCGCGCCGGTCCAGCTCATCAGCTGGCGGACCAGCGGGTGATGATGCAAAAGCTCCCCGGCACCGGCGCCGGAGATCAGGACGATGACGCTGGCCGAGACGCAGGCTCCCACCACCGCGGAGAGCGTGGCGCGCACGCCGTAGCGCTGGCTGTTGGTGAGGATCAGGATATTCGTCGGCCCGGGGGTAATGGAGGCGACGAAGGCAAACAGCAGATAGGGCAGCAGATCCACGGGTGACTCCTTGTTGTCAGGAGCCACCACTGTGCGGCTATTTTCTGGAAACGTCTGGAAGGTTTGTGCACAGGCGCCGATAGTGGGCCGGGGTGAGCCGATACGAACGCAGGAACCAGCGGCCAAGATGGCTTTGGTCGGCAAACCCCGTCGCGGCGGCGACGTCCACCGGCAGCTCGCCGCAGGCCAGCAGCTGGCGTGCTTTCGCCAGCCGCAGCTGGATAAGCCACGCGTGCGGTGCGAGGTGAAACTCACGCTTAAAACAGCGCGTCAACGTGAAGCGATCGGTCCCGGTGGCCGCCGCCAGCTCGGCAAGACCGATATTGTCGCCCATATGCGCATACAGATAATCCCTCGCCCGGTGCGCCACCGCCGCGCTCTGGATATGCGACGGCAGCTTCTTCCGCCAGCTGCAGTGCGCGGTGAGCTGGGCCAGCAGGTCGTCCATACGGCTCTGCTGCACGATGCGCATCTCATTGCCGTGCAGCGTCGAAAACGTCTCGCCGATAGCCCGAACCAGCCGCGGCTCGCGGGTCAGGGTGCGGGGAAAATGGAGCGAGTAGCTGCCGGGAACCGACTCGTAGAGGCCCTGCAGGGTGTGCGTCAGCCAGCGTTCGTCGAGATAGAAGGTCAGATAGGTGAAGCCCCCCGCCACCGGCGCATCGCCGTCGTGGATCTCGCCGGGCTCAAGCAGGAAGGCGTCGCCGGGATGGCTGCGATGGCGCTCTCTGCGGCAGGAAAACTGCTGGGTCCCGGACAGGGTTATCCCCACCAGATAGCTGTCGTGCCAGTGCGGATCGTAGGCATGCCCCTCGAAGTGCGCCTTGATGGTTTCAATTCCCGAATCTGCATGCTGTCGCAGCTCAAGCCAGTCGTTTGTCATAATCTCTCCCCCACGCCATCAGCATTGTCTATCCTTTTACGCCTGTCTGGAAGATTTGTGCAGTTCAGCGCAGTGCCAATTCCGGCAGGCAATTCACTCGCGTCGCTCGACCCGCCCGGAGGATCAGGATAGTGTAGGGGTCAACAGGCTATGCCTCTCGTTCACTTGCAACAGGTCAGAATTTACTATGGCAGAAAACAAAAACTATCAGCAGCTTACCCATACTTTCCAGCGCCTGTCGCGCTTTTCACATCTGGGCGCCATTGCCGGGTGGGATATGTTCGCCATGATGCCGCCAGGCGGCAGCGCGGCACGCGGTGCGGCGCTGGCGGAGCTGGGCGTGCTGCAGCACCAAATCCTGACCGATAAGAGCGTGGCTCAGGCGCTGCAGAACGCCCTGCAGGAAGATCTTAACGACGTTGAGCAGGCCAACCTGCGCGAAATGACCCGCCAGCACGCCCAGGCGGCCCTGCTGCCGGAGAGCCTCGTTGAGGCTAAATCGCTGGCCGGCAGCCGCTGCGAGCACGCCTGGCGCAGCCAGCGTCCGGCCAATGACTGGGAAGGCTTCGCCGATAACCTGCGCGAAGTCGTCAGGCTGAGCCGCCAGGAGGCCGCTCTGCGCGCCGAAGCGAAGGGCTGTTCGCCGTACGATGCCCTGCTGGATATTTTTGAACCCGATATGACCAGCGCCCGGCTGGACGTGCTGTTTGCCGACCTCAAATCCTGGCTGCCGTCGCTGCTGGCGAACGTGGTTGAGAAACAGGCCCGGCATCCGCTCATCGCGCCGCAGGGCCCGTTCCCTATCGCCGAACAGCGCGAGCTGGGGCTGGAAGCGATGCGCGTGCTGGGCTTTGACTTCAACGCCGGGCGTCTGGATATCAGCGCCCATCCGTTCTGCGGCGGCGTGCCGCAGGACGTGCGTATCACCACCCGCTACAACGAAGACGATCTGCTGAGCGCGCTGTTTGGCGTTATCCACGAAACGGGCCACGCCCGCTATGAGCAGAATTTGCCGCGCACCTGGATCGATCAGCCGGTCGCCCTCGCCCGCTCGACGGCGATCCACGAATCACAAAGCCTGTTTTTCGAAATGCAGCTGGGCCGCAGCGACGCGTTTTTAAACCGCCTGCTGCCTGCCGTGCGCCAGCGCTTCGGCGAGCAGCCGGCGTTCAGCAGCGAGAACTTCGTTGCCTGGAATCAGCGCGTTAAGCCCGGTTTTATCCGCGTGGACGCCGATGAGGTCAGCTATCCGGCGCACGTCATTCTGCGCTACGAGATTGAGCGAGCGCTGATCGATGGCGACATCGAGGTTGACGATATCCCGGCGCTGTGGGATGAAAAAATGCAGAGCTGGCTGGGACTCTCCACCACCGGTAACTATCGCAACGGCTGTATGCAGGATATTCACTGGACCGACGGCGGCTTTGGCTACTTCCCTTCCTATACCCTGGGGGCGATGTACGCGGCGCAGCTGATGGCGGCCGCCAGACGCGCCTTACCGCAGCTCGAGAGCCAGATTGCCAGCGGCGACTTCTCCAGCCTGTTCGACTGGCTGCAGCAGAACATCTGGCAGCACGGCAGCCGCTTCACCACTTCCCAGCTGATTCACAACGCCACCGGGGAAGATTTGAACAGCGACTACTTCCGCCAGCATCTGACCTCCCGCTATCTGTAAAACTCCGCGCCGGGCAACGTCCCGGCGCATTATTTCTGCATGATGAACCGCGTCGTACATTCGGTTACACGCCGATACCAAACACTCACGGAAAGCTCGAAAAGAGAAGCTTATAGTTCTTTCACCGGCCCCGCAGTGGGGTTGAATGAAAAAAACCTTTTCGAGGATATCAGAATGAAAAAAGTATTAGCTCTGGTCGTTGCCGCTGCTATGGGTCTGTCTTCTGCTGCTTTCGCTGCTGATGCGGTAAGCACCACTCAGGCTCCGGCTGCTGCAACTCACAGCACCACTGCCAAGACCACTCATCACAAAAAACACCATAAAGCCGCCGCTAAACCAGCCGCAGAGCAGAAAGCTCAGGCTGCTAAAAAACACAAAAAAGCAGCAGCTAAACCGGCTGCCGCTCAGAAAGCCCAGGCCGCTAAAAAGCACCACAAAGCCGCCGCTAAACCAGCCGTAGCCCAGAAAGCTCAGGCCGCAAAAAAACACCACAAAGCCGCTGCTAAACCGGCCGTAGCCCAGAAAGCTCAGGCTGCTAAAAAACACCACAAAGCTAAACACCACGCTGCGGCTAAACCTGCTGCACAGCCGGCTGCATAATTAATCCGGTTAGTCTGGTATCGTAATAAATCGGCGCTGCTTCAGCGCCGTTTTTTTCTGGAGGATACTATGCTGCGGCGCTACCGTTTCGAGCTCATTCTGATCCTGCTGATTATCTGTGCGCTGGTTGCGACCCGCTTTTTTCTCTATTAACGCGGCAGCGCTTAATCATCCCCTTCGATCGGATAACCCGCCTGACGTATCGCATTTCGACAATCGCTGACCCCTGCCGCATAGCCCGCTTCAATCTCACAGACCGGACTCGCACAGCACACCGGCAGCCTCACCGGCGTTGCCAGCTGCCGCTCCAGCTGCGTAATTCTCTCCCGGGCAGCCAGAAGCTCGGCGGCGAAAAGCGCGGGCGCAATATCGTCTCTTTCACCGTTTGCCGTCGCGCGCAGCGCGTCATTCTCGATCATCGTTCACTCTCCTCACCGGTAGCCCCCTTCAACCATAGCCTTTTTACGCGGACCTAGGCCCGACTACCGATTAATTGCCAGAGATTGTAGCCAAGGCCGTAGAGGGCCAGGACCAGCAGGAAAGCGGCCGAAATCGTCGTTAACAGCCGGGTGTGCGCCGGCGTCAGCCAGCGATGAATGGCGAGAATATAAAATGAGAGTACGCTGAGGTCGATAACCACCCACAGCGCGGTCAGGATCCCAAGGCTCGTGCCGCTATCGGCGGTGATATGGATAAACTGCGGAAAAAACGCGACAAAAAACAGAATGTCTTTGGGATTACCCAGGGCGGTGATAAATCCCGCCGTCAGCCCGCCGCGCCGGGCCGCCGGGCGAGCGGCTGAGGTTTCGCGCAGCATGCCTACCGCCAGAAAGGCAACGTACAGCGATCCGCCGATCGCCACCAGCGTCAGCGCCTGCGGATCGAGGTGCAGCGCGCCGGTCAGCGTTGCCGCGGCGACGGCAATCAGCAGCAGCGAGGCCAGATTGCCGCCGATCATCGTCCGTATCGCCCGGGCGTAACCCTCCCGCGCCGCGGTCCCGGTCACCAGCAGCACCACCGGCCCCGGGGTCGCAATCAGGGCCACGACCGTCAGACAATATCCCGCCACCAGCATGTAGTTCATGATAATAACTCACTTAATGATTTAGAGTTCTGCATTCTGTTCTTTGATTAACAGGTTGAAAAACGAGAAATGGTGAGTTTGAATGTGAGTATGACTCACAATAGAGAACCATGACGATGTCGACGCCTCCCCTCTACGCCCTGCGCGCGTTTGAAACCGCCGCGCGTCTGGGCTCGTTTAGCCGGGCCGCCGCCGCGCTGCACGTAACCCCCGGCGCCGTCAGCCGGCATATCGCTACCCTGGAGGCGTGGTTCGAGTGCCGGCTGTTTATTCGTCAGGGGCCAAAGGTGATCATCACCGATGCCGGACGGCAGCTGGCACACGCGCTGGAGGAGAGCTTTTCGGCCATCGACAGGGCCTGCCATTCGCTGCGCCGACAGGCAGGAAAGCTGCGGCTGAAGGCTCCCTCGACGCTAACCATGCGCTGGCTGCTGGAGGTACTGCAGCGCTTTCGCCAGCAGCATCAGCGCCCTGAAATCGAGCTCAGCAGCGTATGGATGGACAAGGACAGCGTTGATTTCGCGCGGGAACCGTACGACTGCGCGATCCTCCTCGGTGACGGGAACTTTGGCGCGGATAAGCGCCAGACGCTGCTGTTCGCCGAGTGGCTGATCCCGATCTGCGCGCCGGCAATGACACCGGCGGCGCGGGAAGATTTAGCCTCCTGCCCGCTGATTCACCCGACCACCGACCGCCGGGACTGGCGGCGCTGGCTGCAGCATAGCGGGCAGCATCCGGCGGTCGATCTCTCCCAGGGGCTGGTTTTCGATAGCCTGGAACAGGGCAATATGGCGGCCATGAGCGGTCACGGCGTTTCGGTGGGCGATCTGCTGCTTAGCCAGCAGGCGCTGCGGGCGGGACTGCTGACGCTGCCGTTTTCGCAGGCCGTCGCTACCGGTGAGGGATACTATCTGGTGTGGTCGGCAAATACGCTCAGCCCGCAGCCGATTGCTCTGCTGCAGGCGTTTTTGCTCGCGCATGTTCCGGGGCCTTTTCCCGACGGGATCCTTCGTCGGGGAAAAGCCCCGCGATGACGTGCAGCAATGTGGTGATGGCTTACAAAACGCTGACCGCCTGCGCCACCAGATACCCCGCAGCGCCCCAGATAAAGACGGACACAACGGAGACATAAACCAACGCACGAATACCTTTTTTCGACATACGTCCTCCCGAGACTGGAGCCAGAAATCACCGATATCATCGCGGGGACAACATCTCTGCTTGCTCAACGGCTGCTATCAATAACAGCCTTTTGAGTGAGAAAATGTTTCGTTTTGCAAGTAAGCACAAATGGTGTAAAAAAGGACGGTTTTTTGTGAAGTTGTCTGTTTTATATAGCATTACTCAAATGATTTTTATTAACAAACGCCGGAAAAACGCATCATGTCCGGCCGCAGATGGCGCCCTCTTTTTGGTACTTTCTGTAACCCGATATCTGTTGCTTCCAGGGTCGGTTTCTGCGGAAATGACAGCAGCAAAAAATGCGCGCTAACTGGTTGAGTTATCGACCTTCTTTGCGTTCAAAGCGGCAACTTTACCGGGGGCTGACGGCGTGCTGATTTAATTAAAATTACTGTTAACTTTCATAAACTTAAATCTCCTGCTACTTTCAATATAACCAAAATCATCCCCGGCGCACTCGGGTGGCCAGCAGGGTGGTGAGTATAATTATCTCCTCAGAGAGTGATATGCGTAGAGACGTACTGTTGTTACTGTGTTCATTTTGCCTGTTTCCTCTGCTTGCACAGGCTGACGATGACGGCATGAGCGCGAAAGATATCAAGACCCTGTTTTTTGGTCATGATGACCGCAAGCCGGTAAGCAACCCCGCCGACGCCCCGTGGGACGCCATCGGCCAGCTGGAAACGGCCAGCGGCAATCTGTGCACCGCCACCCTGATCTCCCCCAACCTGGCGCTGACCGCCGGGCACTGCCTGCTGACGCCGCCGAAGGGCAAGCCGGATAAAGTCGTCGCCCTGCGCTTTATCTCGCGCAAAAACGGCTGGGTTTACGAAATTCACGGCGTCGAGGGTCGCGTGGACCCGTCATTAGGCAGGCGCCTGAAGGCCGACGGTGACGGCTGGATAGTCCCCTCCGCCGCCGCGCCTTCGGACTTTGGCTTAGTCGTGCTGCGCTATGCGCCTTCCGGAATCGACCCGATCCCGCTGTTTCCCGGCAGTAAGGCCGACCTGACCGCCGCGCTAAAGGTCGCCGAGCGCAAGGTGACTCAGTCCGGCTACCCGGAAGATCACCTCGATAATCTGTACAACCATCAGGACTGCATCGTGACCGGCTGGGCCCAAACCTCGGTTCTGTCGCACCAGTGCGATACCCTACCCGGCGATAGCGGTTCCCCGCTGCTGTTAAAAACCGAAAGCGGCTGGCAGGTGATTGCCGTCCAGAGCTCGGCGCCGGGGCCGAAGGATCGCTGGCGCGCGGACAATCGGGCCATTTCGGTGACCGGTTTTCGCGACAAGCTGGAAACGCTGGCCGGCGAGTAACCGCTACCCCTGCTGCTGGCGCAGCTGAAGCAAAGAGGCAATCGGCATCGGCTCGCTAAAATAGTAGCCCTGCAGCTTATCGCATCCCGCACGACGCAGCAGCGCCAGCTGCTGCTGATTTTCCACTCCCTCCGCCACCACCGTCATGCCCAGCGCGCCGGCGATGCGCACGGTACCGCGCACCAGCTCTGCCGCCTGCGGATCGGTGTCCACCAGCCCGGCCAGCGATTTATCAATCTTCAGCGTGTCAAAACTGAAGCTGCGCAGATAGCCAATACTGGAGTAGCCGATGCCAAAATCATCCAGCGCAACGGCCGCCCCCAGCGCCTTCATGTTTTCAATGGCCGCGCGGGCGCGTTCGGGGTTCTCCATCACGTAGCTCTCGGTGACTTCAACCTGCAGGCGACAGGCCGGGAAATGGCAGCGGGCGAGGACCTGCACCACCCGCGACTCAAACTCCGGGTCGCGAAACTGCGCCGGCGAGATATTAACCGACAGCATCAGGTCCCCCATCGGCTGCAGGTCGCAGCAGGCGCGATGGAGCACAAACTGGCCGAGCGCGTAAATCAGGCCGCTGCTCTCGGCGACGCTGATAAAGGCGTCCGGCGGCAGCGCGCCCTGGGGACGCCGCGGCCAGCGTATCAGCGCCTCCACGCCTTCTATGGTCAGGGTTCCGGCGTTGACTATCGGCTGATACCAGACGTCAAACTCGTCGTTTTCAAGCCCCTGACGGATGCCGTTTTCCAGATTCAGCTGATACTGCCTGGCGTCGCTTAGCGCCTCGTCGTACCAGATTGTGCGCCCCTTTCCGGTCTTCTTCGAATGATACATGGCGATATCGGCGCGGCGGAAAAGCTCGGTGCTGGAGCACAGGGCCGGCGCTCCGCTGGCGATCCCGAGGCTGGCGCTGATATAGATTTTGCGATCGTTCAGGTCAATCGGCGATTTCAGCATTTCCAGCACCGCCCAGGCGAACGCCGACGCCTGGCTTATCGCCTGCTCGCCGCCGACGGTCATGGCAAACTCGTCCCCGCCCATGCGCGCCAGCATTCCCCCGGCGGGCACCCTCTCCTGCAGCTCGCGGGCGACGTGGGTAATCAGCGCATCGCCGACGTCGTGCCCGTAGTTATCGTTAACGTCTTTAAAGCCGTCGAGGTCGATAAACACCACGCTCTGCAACTCGTGCTGCGATCGTTCACACACCACGTTGAGGCGCTCAATCAGCGCCCGCCGGTTGGGCAGCCGGCTCAGCCAGTCGGTCATGGCGATGGTGCGCGCCAGCTTTTCCCCGCGCGCCAGCTTATACAGCCCCAGGCAGCTAAAGAGGATGAACAGCAGGATCAGGCTGGCGGCCACCAGCGCGATCAGGCGAATGCTGCCGGATGCCGCCTGAGCCGCCTCCGCTCCCGGCAGCCGCGGCTGCCAGCTGAGGTAGCTAATAATCTCCCCGGCGTTGGTGCGCAGCGCCACGCTATAGTCGCCGCTGGTTTCGGTGGTGTGCAGATGACGAATTTGAAAAGTATCCCCGAGCTTTTGCAGCATATCGGGGTTGATGTGTCGGGTAATCACCAGATAGCGCCGCGTATCGTCGTACACCTGCAGGCGGCCCATGGTCGGGCGTATCAGGCCAATAGCGATAAAGGCAATCCCCTCCCGGGTTCGGGTTATCCCGGCGTAGGCGCTGGTTCCGTTGCGCAGCGCCGCGCCGTGCTCGGCGATCATCGACTGCAGCCCGCGGCCAAAAAAGCCGATATCCGACTCATTAAAGGACTGACTGCGAAACGATCCCCACAGCACCCGGTAGTGCTGATCGAGGACAAAGGTACCATCGTAGAGGTTATTTATTTTGAAGCCCGAACCCCAGGAATCAAACAGCCATTTGGTATCGAGCGTTGGGGCATAGGTCTGCTTAACGGCGTCGTCCCAGATGGAGTTATCCAGCACCAGCGACATTACGCGGTTCACCGAGGTCTGCACCGCGCCGTTAACCGAAAGCACCGAGCGGTGGCGGTCGATCTCGTTCGCCTTGATGCCAATCAGGTGCTGCGACAGATAAAGCAGGGAAATAACGGAAGCAATCAGGCCTGTTCCGGCGAGGAGAATAATGACCGCAAGCGTTTTGGCCGAAGGAAGATGACGCCAACCAGGCAAGTTAACCATTATCTGTCCTCATCGCGGCTGGGAAAAAAAGCACCGAATATACTCTTTTTTAAAGAGTAATACAGAGAACAGATTTTGCCGCCTGCGCGGGCAGGCGGCGTTCAATCAGGCCAGTTTTATTAACACCATCCCGATAATCAACAGCATCACGCCGATCCAGCCTTTGCTGTTCAAACGCTGGCCGAACAGGACCCAGCCGGCGGTGATGGTTGCCGCGATACCGAAGCCGCCCCAGAGCGCATAGGCTACCGACAGCTCAATCCCCTTCACCGCCTGCGATAGCGCGCTGAACGCGCCCAGCACGGCGAGCAGTGACAACGCGCCGTAGATCTTGCGGCGAAAGCCGTCAGAAAACTTCAGGAAGACGTTAGCGGCAATCTCCAGCACGATGGCCAGCGCCAGCCAGGCCGCATGGATCCACTCAAACTGTTGCATGGGTCCTCTCTTCTGGCTGCTTCACCGCCTTTTTGGTGCCGGACTTGATGAGAACAATCCCGACCACCAGCGTCGCCAGACCCGCCATTTTGACTACCGAGAGCGTCTCGTCAAACAGCAGGACGCTGAACAACGTGATCAGCAAAATGCCGATACCTTCCCACAGCGCGTAGGCCACGCCGAGGGCAATTTTTTTAACCGCGAAGGCCAGAAAAATATATGAAAGCGCAATCATTGCCAGCATCAAAATAAAACCGGTGTGGCCACCGCTGACGCTCGCCCATTTCATAGAAAGGGTCCCGGTAATTTCTGCAACGATAGCAAGCGCTAATAAAATCCAATAAAACATGATCCCTTCTCCTGCTTGAGAATATAATCCATTACGGCCTACAGCAAAGGTAAACCGAAAAATTCTGACGTAGATTTAGCCGTGCGCAAGGCTGCGCCAGCTCAGGCAGAGAGAGGGGTCTAAAGCGCTGAACGCCAGTGCTGTTCGCCAGCGAAGCGTGAGTTTGTGCGGGAAAACGAAGGGTGATTACAAATATAGGTACTGAACTGATTGTCCATAAAATTACAATTATCCGCGGTATTGCTTCTCGTCATTGCGGATGAAAATTGTCCTCGGTAGTTATACACAGCTAATTTGTAGCATAATGCTACATTATTCTCAAAGCCTTTGCATTTCTTTACCTCGGCTATTTGATTTAGATTAGCTTTTTCTGATGCCGATCGCCATTATGATGGCGCGCCGTTATTTTAATTTTGTCGCCTGATGATTTTATCGGCGGCGGCAGAGGCGTGGCGGACAAATACTGCACGCTGTACACGCAAAAAAGTCGTGATTTTTTATCCGCATCTGCGTCTACAATGTGAGGAAAACAGGCTCTATTTTCAGGGATTCGTATGGCCAAACCCATCATCACTCTTAACGGATTAAAGATTGTCATCATGCTGGGCATGCTGGTCATCATCCTTACCGGCATCCGCTTCGCCGCGGATATTATCGTCCCCTTCGTTCTGGCGCTGTTTCTCGCGGTGGTCCTTAACCCTCTGGTGCAGCTGATGGTGCGCTGCCGGGTCCCGCGGGTGCTGGCGATCTCGCTCTTAATCAGCGCAATCGTTATGCTGGCGATAGTCCTGCTGGCCTCGCTGGGCACCTCCCTGAACGAGCTGGCGCGCACCCTGCCGCAGTACCGCGCCTCGCTATCCGAACCGGTGCAGACCATCACGCCGTGGCTGCAGCGGTTCGGCTTTACCGTTTCCGTCGTCGAGCTGAACAAATATATTGACCCCAACGCGGTGATGACGATGGTCACCGGCCTGCTCACCCAGCTCTCTAACGCCATGTCGTCGATCTTCCTGCTGCTGCTGACGGTGGTGTTTATGCTGCTGGAGGTGCCGCAGCTGCCGGCCAAGCTGCAGCAGCTGATGACCCGCCCGGTTGAAGGCATGGGCGCAATCCAGCGCGCGCTCGACAGCGTCTCGCACTATCTGGTGCTGAAAACCGCCATTAGCCTGGTCACCGGGCTGGTCGTCTGGGGCATGCTGGTGCTGCTGGAGGTACGCTTTGCCTTTGTGTGGGGGCTGCTGGCTTTCGCGCTCAACTATATTCCCAATATCGGCTCGGTGCTGGCGGCCATTCCGCCTATTTTACAGGTGCTGGTGTTCGGCGGCCTGTATGACGCGCTGATCGTGCTCGCGGGCTATCTGGTGATCAACCTGGTGTTCGGCAATATTCTCGAGCCGCGGATTATGGGGCGCGGGCTCGGGCTCTCAACGCTGGTGGTATTCCTGTCGCTGATTTTTTGGGGCTGGCTGCTGGGGCCGGTGGGGATGCTGCTGTCGGTGCCGCTGACCATCATTGTCAAAATTGCCCTTGAACAGAGCGAGAGCGGACAAAGCATCGCCTTCCTGCTGAGCGACCTCAGCAAGGATTAACCCCCCACTCCCACTACGGGCCAGCCGGCCCGTAGACCACTACTCCTTTAGCATTATTGATCCTCGTCACATCCTGCGTCCGTCATTCATTACTCTTAAGCTAACAATCTGCCCGCGGGCTTAATTGATGCCCTGCGCCGCGCGTCGCACACTAACTTCCACACCATGACAGTCAAAACGATTTGTCGAATCAGGAGGTTAATAATGAATGCCGAACAAACGACGGGACGGGTCTGGAACCGCCGCCGGACGGAAAAGCAGCGGCGACTGGCCGCCGCCAACGTCTCCGGTAAGGTTATCCCCAGCGCACAGCTGGTCGACGCGCTGGAGCATCTGCTCGCCCCCGGCGATCGCGTGGTGCTGGAAGGCAATAACCAGAAGCAGGCCGACTTCCTCTCCCGCATGCTGGCGGAGGTAAACCCGCAAAAAGTCCACGACCTGCATATGATCATGCCGAGCGTCGGGCGCAGCGAGCATCTGGACCTTTTTGAAAAGGGCATCGCCCGCAAGCTCGACTTCTCCTTCTCCGGCACACAGAGCCTGCGCATCTCGCAGCTGCTGGAGGACGGTCTGCTGGAGATCGGCGCCATCCACACCTATATCGAGCTCTACTCCCGCCTGTACGTCGATCTTTCGCCGAACGTCGCGCTGATTGCCGGCTATAAAGCGGACCGCAAAGGCAACCTCTATACCGGGCCGAGCACCGAAGACACCCCGGCGCTGGTTGAGGCCGCGGCCTTCCACGACGGCATCGTGATTGCCCAGGTGAACGAACTGGTCGACGACGAGTGCGACCTGCCGCGCGTGGATATTCCGGGTTCGTGGATCGATTACGTGGTGGTCGCCGATAAGCCGTTCTTTATCGAACCGCTGTTCACCCGCGACCCGCGCCTGATCAAGCAGGAGCATATCCTGATGGCGATGATGGCCATTAAGGGCATCTACGCCGAGCATCAGGTGCAGTCTCTTAACCACGGTATCGGCTTTAACACCGCCGCTATCGAGCTGCTGCTGCCGACCTACGGCGAACGGCTGGGCCTGAAGGGAAAAATTTGTAAACACTGGACGCTCAACCCGCACCCGACGCTGATCCCGGCTATCGAAAGCGGCTGGGTCGAAAGCGTGCACTGCTTCGGCGGCGAGCTGGGAATGGAAGAGTACATCCGCGCCCGTCCGGACGTGTTCTTCACCGGCGCCGACGGCTCCATGCGCTCCAACCGCGCCTTCTGCCAGCTGGCGGGGCAATATGCGGTCGATATGTTTATCGGCTCAACCCTGCAGGTTGACGGCCTGGCCAACTCGTCCACGGTGACCCGCGGCCGGCTGTCCGGCTTCGGCGGCGCGCCCAATATGGGCCACGACCCGCACGGCCGCCGCCACGCAACCCCGGCCTGGCTGAATATGATCACCGAGCCCGACCCGATGCAGCGCGGTAAAAAACTCGTCGTGCAGATGGTCGAAACCTTCCAGGCCGGCGTGAAGCCCACCTTCGTCGAAAAACTCGATGCTATCGAGGTAGCGAAAGCCTCCGGCATGCCGCTGGCGCCGGTAATGATCTACGGCGATGACGTCACCCACGTGCTCACCGAAGAAGGCATTGCCTACCTCTACCGTGCCGAAAGCCTGGAAGAGCGCCGGGCGATGGTGGCGGCGGTCGCCGGGATCACCGATATCGGCCTTGGCGTCGACGCGAAGCGCGTTGCCGCGCTGCGCCAGAGCGGCAAGGTGGTTTATCCGGAAGACATCGGCATTCGCCGCAGCGACGCGACCCGCTCCCTGCTGGCCGCCGGCAGCGTAGCCGATCTGGTGGAGTGGTCCGACGGACTTTATAACCCACCGGCAAAATTCCGGAGCTGGTAATGAAACTCCTGTCACAGACTTATGCCGAGGTGCAGGCAGAAGAGCTGGCGTTTATCGCCCGCGACTGTCTGATCGACGAAGCGCGATTAAGCCCGAAGCCGGGTCTGGTGGACAGCCGGGGAAACGGCGCCCATCACGACCTCTCTTTGGCGCTGATGGAGCGCTCGGCGCACAGCCTGGCCCCAACGTTTCTGCAGCTGGCCCAGCAAAG
>NZ_JAQGFU010000280.1:0-4068 GCF_030078455.1 Klebsiella sp. Ech2A
GCCCTGCGCCATGGTGGCCAGCGTAGAAACGCCGATCATCGGCAGTTCGGCGCCACCCGCGTGCTGGCCGCCCTTGATGCGCGCATGGGCGAGGTTTACTGGGCGGAATATCAGCGCGACGAACGGGGCGTCTGGCACGGCGAAGAGACCGAAGCGGTCCTCAAGCCGGAGGCCGTCAGCGAGCGTTTGCAGCAGCTGGAGGGAAGCTGGGCAACGGTTGGCACCGGCTGGCCGGCATGGCCCGATCTGGCGAAGGACTCCTCGCTGACCTTAACCGACGGCGAAATTGCGCTGCCGGCAGCGGAAGACATGCTGCCGCTGGCCTGCCATCTGCTTTCCGTTGGCAAAACCGTTGCCGTAGAGCACGCCGAGCCGGTTTATTTGCGTAACAACGTGGCCTGGAAGAAACTTCCTGGCCGTGGATGAATCTCAGTAAGCATAAGACTGAGAGAAGGAGTCGCATCATGGCGGGTCAAACTAAAGTAGTACGTTGGCTGTTGGCGGGCGCCGCTGCCGCCGCGTTAAGTGGCTGCGTTTCGGTACCGGATGCCATCAAAGGCTCTACCCCGACGCCGCAGCAGGATTTAGTGCGGGTTATGGCCGCACCGCAGCTGTACGTTGGCCAGGAAGCTCGCTTTGGCGGCAAAGTGGTCAACATCACGAATCAGCAGGGCAAAACCCGCTTAGAAATTGCCACGGTGCCGCTGGACAGCGCCGCTCGACCCGAGCTGGGCGAGCCTTCGCGCGGGCGCATCTTCGCCGACGTTAACGGCTTCCTTGACCCGGTCGACTTTCGCGGTCACCTGGTGACGGTAGTTGGCCCGATTACCGGCGCTGTCGACGGTAAGGTCGGCGGCACGCCGTACAAGTTTATGCAGATGAACGCCACCGGCTATAAGCGCTGGAACGTTGTCCAGCAGGTGGTTATGCCGCCGCAGCCGATTGACCCGTGGATGGTCGGCCCGCGTCGCTGGGGCTACGGCCCATCCCCATGGGGCTACGGCGGCTGGGGCTGGTATAATCCAGGCCCTGCGGAAGTAAGAAGTGTGGTAACTGAATGATTTTGCGGTTTTTATAAGCTATTTGAAAGCTAAAAGAAACAGCGGCCTGTCCGCTGTTTCGTCATTTTTGGTCTGATAAGAAAAATAAATAGTGACGCGCTTCGCAACCTGCAAAACGCCTAATTAATAAACTGGTACGCTGAGTTAATATAATGTTAACAGAATGTTTGTTGATCAGGGGCTGTGATGACGACGAATAACTATTTCAGAGGTGATGCAGTGAAAAAGGTTTGGCTAAACCGTTATCCCGCCGATGTTCCTGCGGAGATAAATCCTGACCGCTATCAATCCCTGGTTGAATTGTTTGAACACGCCGCCACGCGCTATGCCGACCAGCCGGCGTTTATCAACATGGGTGAGGTGATGACCTATCGTAAGCTGGAGGAGCGCAGCCGCGCCTTCGCCGCTTACCTTCAGCAGGGCCTGGGGCTGCAAAAGGGCGACCGCGTGGCGCTGATGATGCCTAACCTGCTGCAGTACCCCATCGCGCTGTTCGGGATCCTGCGCGCGGGGATGATCGTGGTTAACGTCAACCCGCTGTATACGCCGCGCGAGCTTGAGCATCAGCTTAACGACAGCGGCGCCGCGGCGATTGTGATCGTCTCAAACTTTGCGCATACCCTCGAGAAGGTGGTCGATAAAACCCAGGTCAGGCACGTTATCCTGACGCGAATGGGCGATCAGCTGTCGACGGCGAAAGGGACCCTGGTTAACTTCGTCGTCAAGTATATCAAGCGGCTGGTGCCGAAATATCATCTGCCCGACGCCATTTCGTTTCGCAGCGCGCTGCAGCACGGCTACCGGATGCAGTACGTCAAACCGGAAATCGTCTGTGAAGACCTGGCTTTCCTGCAGTACACCGGCGGGACGACCGGCGTAGCGAAAGGGGCCATGCTGACCCATCGCAATATGCTGGCCAACCTTGAGCAGGTCAACGCCACCTACGGGCCGCTGCTGCACCGAGGCAAAGAGCTGGTGGTGACGGCTTTACCGCTGTACCACATTTTTGCGCTGACCATGAACTGCCTGCTGTTTATCGAGCTTGGCGGGCAGAACCTGCTGATTACCAACCCGCGGGATATTCCGGGGCTGGTGAAGGAGCTGGCTAAATATCCGTTTACCGCGATGACCGGGGTCAATACCCTGTTTAACGCGCTGCTGAATAACAAAGAGTTTCAGCAGCTCGACTTCTCCACGCTGCACCTCTCCGCCGGCGGCGGGATGCCGGTTCAGCAGGTGGTGGCCGAACGCTGGGTGAAGCTCACCGGACAGTATCTGCTGGAGGGTTACGGCCTCACCGAGTGCGCGCCGCTGGTTAGCGTTAACCCGCATGATATTGACTACCACAGCGGGAGCATTGGGCTTCCGGTGCCGTCGACCGAAGCGAAGCTGGTGGACGATGACGATAACGAAGTCGCCCCGGGCGAGCCGGGCGAGCTGTGCGTGAAAGGCCCGCAGGTGATGCTGGGTTACTGGCAGCGTCCGGACGCCACCGCTGAAATCATCAAAGACGGCTGGCTGCACACCGGCGATATCGCGGTGATGGACGACGATGGCTTCCTGCGGATTGTCGATCGTAAGAAAGATATGATTCTGGTTTCCGGATTTAACGTCTATCCCAACGAAATTGAAGACGTGGTGATGCAGCACTCCGGCGTTCAGGAAGTGGCTGCGGTGGGCGTACCGTCCGGCAGCAGCGGCGAAGCGGTGAAGATTTTTGTCGTCAAGAAAGAGGCGACGCTGACCGAAGAGGCGCTGATCGCCTTCTGCCGCCGCCAGCTGACGGGCTATAAGGTTCCCAAGCTGGTTGAGTTTCGTGATGAGCTGCCAAAATCGAACGTCGGGAAAATTTTACGGCGAGAACTTCGTGACGAAGCTCGCGCTAAAGTAGACAATAAAGCCTGAGCTAAGAGTGAATCGCCAGACGCCGGCTAAGCCGGCGTTTTTTATGGGCGCCAGTTAAGAGAGCATGATTTGAACTATCAGATGATTACCACCAACGACGGTCTTCGCGCCGTCTGTGAAGCGGCAAGCGCGGCAGCTGCGGTTGCGCTGGATACGGAATTTGTCCGCACCCGCACCTATTATCCACAGCTGGGACTGCTGCAGCTGTTTGATGGCGAGCAGGTTTCGCTCATCGATCCGCTGGAAATCACCGATTGGGCACCGATGCGTGAACTGCTGCTGAATCAAAACGTCACCAAATACCTCCACGCCGGTAGTGAAGATCTGGAAGTGTTCCTCAACACCTTCAGCCTGATGCCGCAGCCGCTGATTGACACCCAAATTCTGGCGGCCTTCTGCGGGCGCCCGATGTCATGGGGCTTTGCCTCGATGGTCGAGGAGTACTCCGGCGTGGCGCTGGATAAGAGCGAGTCGCGTACCGACTGGCTTGCCCGCCCGCTGACCGAACGCCAGTGCGACTATGCCGCGGCGGACGTCTGGTACCTGTTACCCATCGCCATCAGGCTGATGGCCGAAACCGAAGCCGCCGGCTGGCTGCCCGCTGCGCTGGACGAATGTCGTCTGATGCAGCAGCGCCGCCAGGAAATACAGGACCCGTCGCAGGTGTGGCGCGAGATCGGCAACGCCTGGCAGCTTCGCACCCGCCAGCTCGGCTGCCTGCAGCTGCTGGCGGAGTGGCGGCTGCGCAAAGCGCGCGATCGCGACATGGCGGTGAATTTCGTCGTGCGTGAAGAGCATCTGTGGAGCGTGGCGCGCTATATGCCCGGCAGCCTCGGCGAGCTCGATAGCCTCGGGCTGTCGGGCAGCGAAATTCGTTTTCACGGCAAGACGCTGATAAGCCTGGTGGCGAAGGCGCAGGAGCTGCCGGAAGAGGCGTTGCCTGAGCCGCTGCAAAACCTGATCGATATGCCGGGATACCGCAAGGTCTTCAAAGAGATTAAGGCGCTGGTGCAGGAAGTGAGTAGCGAAACGGGGCTGAGCGCCGAGCTGCTGGCGTCAAGAAGGCAGATTAACCAGCTGCTGAACTGGCACTGGCAGTTGA
>NZ_JAQGFU010000281.1:0-4064 GCF_030078455.1 Klebsiella sp. Ech2A
GTTTGGCGACCGCTTTCGCGCCCGGGCGCATCAGCTGTCGCCGCGCCTGCTGGCGGTTGTTAGCTATATCAACGACAACCGCGAGGTGGTGCTCGAGCGCACGGCGATGGAGATTGCCACCGCCACCCACACCTCCGACGCCACGGTGGTCAGGGCCATCCAGGCGCTGGGCTTTGCCGGGCTGCGCGAGCTGAAGCAGACCATGGAGCGCTGGTTCGGCCCGTCGATTACCTCCTCGGAGAAAATGCTCTCGACGGTGAATGCGCTCTCCACCGACGTCAATTCGAGCATCGATTTCGTGCTCGAGGGCCACCAGCGCGCCTGCGAGGTGCTCTCCCGTCCCGACAACCGGGCGGCGGTAGCCCAGGCAGTGGCCCTGCTCAGCGACGCGCGGCAGGTGGCGATTTTCGGCATCGGCGCGTCGGGGATTCTGGCGGAGTATACCGCCAGGCTGTTCAGCCGCATCGGCCTGCCTTCCTACGTCCTTAACCGCACCGGTTTTAGCCTCGCCGAACAGCTGATCGGCCTGCAGCGCGGCGACGTGCTGATTATGATGGGGCAAAAATCGCCGCACCGCGAAGGCATGACCACCCTGCGCGAGGCCCGGCGGCTCGGTATTCCGACCATTCTGCTGACCCAGGCGGTGGACTCCCGCTTCAGCCAGGAGGCGCAGGTGGTTATCGAGGTGCCGCGCGGCGGCGATAACGGGCGGGTGCCGCTGCACGGAACGGTGCTGGTGTGCCTGGAAATGATGGTGCTGTCGGTGGCCTCTACCGCCCCGCAGAAAACCATGAAATCGATGAAGCGCATCAACGAGCTGCACAAAGCGATCGGTAAATCCGGCGGTAAGCGCAGCTAAGAGCCAGATAAATCACCGCAGCCGAGGTTTGTGGTTGCATGCCATGCTGAGTGTGTGTATTTTTATGCAAAATAAATGCATAAAAAGGATCTGTCATGGTTAAGAAGTGGATGAAAGCGTGCTGCCTGATGGCGGCAATGATTGGCACCGCGCAGGCGGCGCAGGAAACCTACGTTGTCGGTTCCGGCGGCACCTATCGCCCGTTTGAGTACGAAAACAGCCAGAAGCAGCTGGAAGGTTTTGATATCGACATCATCAAAGCGATCGCTAAGGCGGAAAACTTTGATATCAAGCTGGTCAACACGCCGTGGGAGGGGATCTTCGCTACCCTCAACACCGGCGATCGCGACATTATCATCTCCGGGATCACCATTACCGATAAGCGTAAGCAGATGGTGGATTTCTCCGCCCCTTATTTCCCGGCCGAGCAGTCGATCGTGGTACCGGCGGATTCGAAGGTGACCTCGCTGGCGGCGCTGAAAAGCGAGAAGGTTGGGGTAGTGAACTCCAGCACCGGCGATATCGTGGTTTCTGACGTGCTGGGTAAAAACAGCACCGCCATTAAGCGCTTCGACAATACGCCGCTGATGCTGCAGGAGCTGTTTGAAGACGGCGTCAGCGCGGCGGTCGGCGACGTTGGGGTGGTGAAATACTACATCAAGCAGCACCCGGAGAAGCAGTTCAAGCTGGTGCCGGACGCGAAGTTTGAGCGCCAGTACTTCGGTATCGCCGTAGCCAAGGGCAACAGCGCGCTGCAGGCGAAAATCAACGCCGGCCTGCAGAAGATTGTCGCCGACGGCACCTACGCCAAAATCTATAAAACCTGGTTCGACGACAACGTCCCGACGCTGCCAGCGCAATAAGATCTGTTTTTTTGTCTTACTCACGGCTATCGGCTTTGACGATAGCCGTATTTTTTAGGGAAGGATTATGACGGGATTCCGTTGGGAGATCATCGAGGAGTACGGTCCGCTGTTTATGGACGGCGCCTTGATGACCATTAAATGCACCATTATTTGCGTGATCCTCGGCACCCTGTGGGGGCTGACCCTCGGGCTGGGGCGAATGGCGAAGGCCGAGCACGGGGTATGGAAATACGTCCTGCGCTACCTGGTCCAGTTCCCGGTACGCTTCTACGTCAGCGCATTTCGCGGCACGCCGCTGTTCGTGCAGATCATGGTGGTGCACTTCGCGCTGGTACCGCTGTTTATCAACCCGCGCGACGGCCTGCTGGTCACCAGCGGGATGATGAGCGCCGACTTTGCCCGCGAGCTGCGCTCTAACTACGGCGCGTTTCTCTCCTGCGTGGTGGCGATAACGCTCAACGCCGGGGCCTACGTCTCGGAAATTTTCCGCGCCGGCATTCAGTCGATCGATAAAGGGCAGATGGAAGCCTCCCGCGCGCTGGGGATGCCGTGGTGGAAAACCATGCGCCAGGTGATCCTGCCGCAGGCGTTTCGCCGCATTCTGCCGCCGCTGGGCAACAACGCCATCGCTATCGTTAAGGACTCCTCGCTGGCGTCGGCGATCGGCCTTGCCGACCTGGCCTACGCCGCGCGTACCGTCTCCGGCGCCTACGCCACCTACTGGGAACCCTACCTGACGATCTCTCTGGTCTACTGGGTGATTACTTTCCTGCTGGCACAGCTGGTTAACCGTCTGGAAAAGAGGTTTGGCAAAAGTGATTCACATTAACAATCTGCACAAGCGCTTCGGTGACAGCCACGTCCTGCGCGGCATCAGCTGCGATATTCAGCCGCAGGAAGTGGTGTGCATTATCGGCCCTTCCGGCTCGGGGAAAAGCACCTTTCTGCGCTGCATGAACGCGCTGGAAACCGTCAGCGAAGGCGAAGTGATGGTCAACGGCTTTGCCGTCCACGACCGTGCAACGGACCTGAATAAGATGCGTGAAAGCGTCGGCATGGTTTTTCAGCGCTTCAACCTGTTCCCGCATATGACTGTGCTGGAAAACCTGATCATGGCGCCGATGAACCTGCGCGGCATGGCCCGCCAGGCGGCGGTTGCGCTGGCGGAAGAGCTGCTGGCAAAGGTGGGGCTGAGCGATAAGCGCGACGCCTGGCCCTCCAGCCTCTCCGGCGGCCAGCAGCAGCGGGTGGCGATTGCCCGCGCGCTGGCAATGAAGCCGTCGATTATGCTGTTCGATGAACCGACTTCGGCGCTCGATCCCGAGCTGGTCGGCGACGTGCTGGCGGTGATGAAAAATCTCGCCAGCGAAGGGATGACGATGGTCATTGTGACCCATGAAATGGGCTTTGCCCGCGAGGTTGCCGACCGGGTTATCTTTATCGACGGCGGGATTATTCAGGAGCAGGGCCGGCCGGAGCAGATCTTTAGCGCCCCGAGCAACCCGCGCACCGCCGCGTTCCTCAGTAAGGTGCTATAAGAAAAGCGGCCGCCAGGGCCGCTTTATCATATTGCCGCAGGTGAAACGGCGCGCTACTGCGCCGCTTCGCTCACCTCATCGACCGAATCTTCACGCTCGTTTGCCAGCAGCGTTTTCTCGCTCTTGCCTAAGGACTGAATCAGCAGGAACAGCAGCCCGCTGGCAAAGAGGGTAACGATCAGACCGTCATATCCCGAAACGCCGATCGCCAGGCTGCTGACCACCGGCCCGGCAACGCTCCCCGCCGACCAGAAGAAGCCCAACAGCGCGTTTATCATGATCAGCTTCTGCCCGGAGAAGGTTTTACCCGCGCGCACCAGCGACAGGGTATAGAGCGCGCCCGCCGCCGCCCCGAGCACCAGGCAGCCGACGATCAGCTGCATGCGCGAGCCGAGCAGGAAGGGCAGCGCCAGCAGGGCGAGGCAGAACACCAGAGCGCAGCTGAGGTGCACCCGGCGGATGCCAAACTTATCGGCAATCCAGCCGAGCGGCGCCTGGAACAGCGCGTCACCGGTCAGTACCACCGTCACCAGCAGCACCGCCATCGACTCGTTTAGCCCCTTATCCATGCCGTACAGCGGCAGCAGCGCCAGGATGCTGGCATCGAAGAAGGAAAAGCAGAATACGCCGGAGGCCAGAACCGGCAAAAATGCGCCGAGGCTACGCCAGCTGGCGCGTCCGGCGAGGCTCTCACGGCTGCCGCTCGGCAGGTGGCGCAGCATAAGCAGGCACAGGGCGGTCAGGCCGCAGATCGCCAGCAGCGCCCATGACTGATAGGCGGGGCCTGCGGAAATCCGCAGC
>NZ_JAQGFU010000282.1:0-4014 GCF_030078455.1 Klebsiella sp. Ech2A
CACTCCGGTAGCGTCTCGCGCAGGCGGCGGATGAAGGCGTTTTTGAAGGGCGTGAACACCTTATACATTTCGCGACTGCCGGTCAGCACGCTGCCGGGCGGCAGCAGCAGGCTATCGTCAAACCCCTGGCACACCACGCGGCTCAGCGTTTTCTCCGCCGCCGCGTCGCGCTGGCGCTCGTTAATTTCATACTGGTAGTTGTAAAACAGGTGGCTGACCTGCTGCTCCTCGCAGAAGCGGGCCAGCAGGGCGATGCTGGCGGAGAAATCTGTCGCCTGCGCCACCTGCAGGGCGATACCGCGCTCGGCCAGCGCGGCCTGCAGGCTACGCAGATGGCTGACGATAAACGCCGCCTGACGCGGCGCCATCCCGTGCTGACGCCACTGTTCGGGCGTGGCGATAAACAGCGCCAGAACCCTGGCGTCGGGATCGCGGCAGGCCGCAGCCAGCGCCAGATTATCGTGAATGCGCAGATCCGCGCGAAACCAGACCAGATGGGTGGCCATAAAACTCCTGCTCTTATGCTCTAAATAACGTCTCGTTAGCCCTGCGCCTCGGGCCAGGGATTGAAATAGCGCTGGTCGGCGAGCCAGGGATCGGGAAATTCGCTCATATAGTGTTGGAGGAGGCTCACCGGCGCAAGCAGCGGCTGCTGACCGCGGCGATATTCATC
The DNA here is from genome assembly GCF_030078455.1 of Klebsiella sp. Ech2A. Lineage (NCBI taxonomy): Bacteria > Pseudomonadati > Pseudomonadota > Gammaproteobacteria > Enterobacterales > Enterobacteriaceae > Klebsiella > Klebsiella sp. Ech2A. Next base: position 674 of record NZ_JAQGFU010000282.1, read on the forward strand.
GATCAGCGACGTTAGCTCCTGCTTCTGCTGCGCGGTTAAATGTTCGCGGAAGTAGCCCTGAACGTGCATCAGCACGTTGGTGTGGTTGGCGCGGGTAGAGGGATGGGCCAGCAGCTTCACCAGCCGCTCGCGGTAGGCCACAAAAAACTCCTCCAGCGACGGCCAGCGGGCGATCTCCGCCACGAAGGGACCAATCTGGCGGTATTCAGGCTGTGAATGAGCCAGCAGCAGCAGCTTATAGCGGCTGTGAAAATCCATCAGCCGGCCGCGGGTCAATCCGTCACGGTGCAAATTATCCAGCTCGCGCAGGGTGTAAATACGAGTTTGTTCATCGTCCTCTAGCCAGTGATCGCTCATGACGGCTCCTTTATCGTTAAGAGCTTTCAGTGTAAGCCACTACGGGCGAAAAAAAACCGCCGGTTTTCCGGCGGTTGCTTTATCAGTCGACAGGCTGGCTATCAGTAAAAATCAGCGGCGGCCTTTTCGGCCTGCGCCATCCATACCGGCTGTTCGCTGGTCTTAGCCCATACGCGGTGCAGCCAGCTGTAGTAGCGGGCTCTGTCTTTCCAGAACATCATCACCGGAAGTGCCGCAACGCCGGCCACGACGGCGAAAGCACGACGTAAGAAGACAACGTGAGCAGGATAAGTTTTGTATAACGCCATAATTTCTCTCCCTTATGTCAGGCCGGCAATCAGCGCCGGTAAAGTTTCAATGTTTCTCTGTGCAAAATAATAGCGCTTTGGCTGTAATTTTACTACTCATCCGACCACTAAAAACGGCCTATTTAGCCTTTATTTACATTCATCCGGTAATTGAGTTACATAAAAGTTAAATTAATACTAACCATTAGTTAAATAATGGTCTTTTGCGTTTTTATACTTTTTTTACACCGCCCCCGCCGATTTTTGCAAAATCTTTGCGCCGTAATTCCTATCCTGCAGATAAATCGTAAATACACCCGGAGGTGGATTGTGAGTGCAGGCGTAATCGCTGGCGTGGCGCTGGTGTTCCTGTTGCTGGCTTACTTGGTTTATGCCCTGATCAACGCGGAGGCATTCTGATGGCCGCTCAAGGATTTTTACTTATCGCCAGTTTTATTCTGCTGCTGATGGTTCTGGCCCGCCCGCTGGGAACGGTGCTTGCCAGAATGATCGCCGATACCCCGCTGCCCGGACTCGCCGGGATAGAGCGCGGGATCTGGCGCGTCGCAGGTATTCGTTCGCAGGAGATGAACTGGTATCAGTATCTCTTCGCCATTCTGCTGTTTAACGCCCTCGGGCTGGTGGCGCTGTTTGTTCTGCTGATGCTGCAGGGATCGCTGCCGCTGAACCCTCAGCATCTGCCCGGCCTCTCCTGGGACCTGGCGCTGAACACGGCGGTGAGCTTCGTCAGCAACACCAACTGGCAGGCCTACGCCGGCGAAACCACCATGAGCTATTTCAGCCAGATGGTGGGCCTGGCGGTGCAGAACTTCCTCTCGGCGGCAACCGGGATTGCGGTGATCTTCGCCTTCACCCGCGCCTGGTCACGCCAGCAGGTGAGCACCCTCGGCAACGCCTGGGTCGACCTCACCCGCATCACGCTCTGGCTGCTGCTGCCGATCTCGCTGCTGATCGCCCTGTTCTTTATTCAGCAGGGGGTGCCGCAAAATCTGCTGCCGTATCAGGCGTTCACTTCCCTGGAGGGCGTGCGCCAGTCGCTGCCGATGGGGCCGGTGGCGTCGCAGGAGGCGATTAAAATGCTGGGGACCAACGGCGGCGGATTCTTTAACGCCAACTCGGCGCACCCGTTCGAAAACCCGACGGCGCTAAGCAATATGGTGCAGATGCTGGCGATCTTCCTGATCCCGGCGGCGCTGTGCTTTGCCTTCGGTGAAGCGGTGGGCGATCGCCGTCAGGGCCGGGCAATTTTGTGGGCCATGACGCTTATCTTCATCGTCTGCGCGGCGGTAGTGATGTGGGCAGAAACCCACGGCAACCCGCACCTGCTGGCGCTTGGCGCCGATAGCAGCGTCAATATGGAGGGCAAAGAGAGCCGCTTTGGCATTTTAGCCAGCAGCCTGTTTGCGGTGGTGACCACCGCCGCCTCCTGCGGCGCGGTAAACGCCATGCACGATTCCTTTACCGCTCTGGGCGGCATGGTGCCGATGTGGCTGATGCAGATCGGCGAGGTGGTCTTCGGCGGCGTCGGATCGGGCCTGTACGGCATGCTGCTGTTCGTCATGCTGGCGGTATTTATCGCCGGACTGATGATCGGCCGGACGCCGGAGTATCTGGGCAAAAAGATCGACGTGCGCGAGATGAAAATGATCGCCCTGGCGATCCTCGTCACCCCGACCCTGGTTCTGCTCGGCACCGCGCTGGCGATGATGACCGATGCCGGACGGGCGGCGATGTTTAACCCCGGTCCGCACGGCTTTAGCGAGGTGCTGTACGCCGTCACCTCGGCGGCCAATAACAACGGCAGCGCCTTCGCCGGCCTGAGCGCGGCCACCCCGTTCTGGAACCTGCTGCTGGCGTTCTGCATGCTGGTCGGTCGTTTCGCGGTCATCATTCCGGTGATGGCGATTGCCGGCTCGCTGGTCGGCAAGAAAATTCAGCCCGCCAGCACCGGCACGCTCGCCACCCATGACGTGCTGTTTATCGGCCTGCTGATCGGTACCGTGCTGCTGGTTGGCGCCCTGACCTTTATCCCGGCGCTGGCACTCGGCCCGCTGGCGGAACACTTCTCCTTACTTTAAGCGATGCGGAGCAACCTGTTATGAGTCGCAAACAATTAGCCCTGCTGGAGCCGACGCTGGTGCGCCAGGCGCTGCTGGACGCGGTGAAAAAGCTCAACCCTGCGGTGCAGTGGCGTAACCCGGTGATGTTCATTGTCTGGATCGGCAGCCTCGTCACTACCCTGCTCGCCGTCGGCATGACCAGCGGACATATCGCCGGCAGCGCCGGTTTTACCGCCGCCGTGAGCGTCTGGCTGTGGTTTACCGTGCTGTTTGCCAACTTTGCCGAAGCGATGGCGGAGGGGCGCAGTAAGGCTCAGGCCAACAGCCTGAAAGGCGTGAAAAAGACCTCCTTCGCCCGCAAGCTGCGCGCCCCGCAGCACGATGCCCAGATCGACCATATTCCGGCCGAGGACCTGCGCAAAGGCGACGTGGTGCTGGTGGAAGCCGGGGATATCATTCCCTGCGATGGCGAGGTGATCGAAGGCGGCGCGTCGGTGGATGAGAGCGCCATCACCGGGGAATCGGCGCCGGTGATCCGCGAATCCGGCGGCGACTTCGCGTCGGTCACCGGCGGGACGCGCATTCTCTCCGACTGGCTGGTGATCCGCTGCAGCGT
>NZ_JAQGFU010000283.1:0-4004 GCF_030078455.1 Klebsiella sp. Ech2A
GGGGACCCTGAGCAGCAGCAGCGCCGGCAGCGCGAGCCCGCCGGCAGTGCGTCCGGCGCCTTGTACCTGGCGTATAGGTGTTCCCCTTTTGCCGCGGCGTAGCCGTACTGTTTAAACAGCTGCTGTCCCTGCGCGCTTTGCATGAACTGGACGAATTTCTCTCCCTGTTCCACGCCGTTCGGCGCATTTTTCAGCACCGCGGCGTAGAACACCAGCGGCTGGGTGTGCAGCGTCTGGTCTTTACCGGCGCTGTCCTTAATGGTGAAGCTGACGGTGTCGTACCACTGCTTCGCCATCGCCGGGTTGCTGAGGTTAATCTCATCGGGCAGGGCGACGTAGGGCAGGTGGGCGGAAAGTACTTCGCTCTCGTAGCCCGCCGCGGCGTCAACCTGGCCGCTCTCCAGACGGCTCAGCAGGCCGCCCTCCTGATGGGTCTGCGCCGGGTTTTGCAGTTCGCCGAGGATTTTGTTGCTGATGCCCGGCTGGTGGTAATACTTCTCGGCCAGCAGCAGGGTGAAGACGATATTCTGACCCTTAGGATCGACGTACGGATCGGTGCGGCCAAAGCTGATGTCTTTCTGCGCCAGCAGCTTCAGCCACGAAGCGTCCTGGTTTTTATTCGCCGCGGCAAACTGCGCGGCATATTTTCCTTTGGGGCTGTACGCGACCACCATGCTGGTGCTGGCGACCGGTATCGCCTCATCGATCAGCCCGGCGTCTTTGAGGATTTGCATCGGCCCCGGGGTAATGGAGACGAAAACGTCGGCGGTCAGCTTGTGGCTGGCCAGCAGGCGCGCCATGCCGTAGGCGCCCTGGCCTTGCCCCTGATAATCGCCGTTTTGCGCTTTGGCAAACGCCGGACCTAGCCCCTGATCCATCACCTTACCCATTGAGCCGGCGTAGGTGACGCGAATATCCTGCGCCATCGCCGCATGAGTAAACTGCAGTGCCAGCACGGCGGCCAGCGTAAACTTCATTTTTCCTTGCATCGATATTTCCACTCGTTATGTTTTTATTTACATAACGATTATCAATAATCAGCGCGGCGAAAACAATTTATCCAGAGGTGGCATTGAGGCGCGGTTGAAGTAACCGTTCTGCGTGCCGGCTTCCTGAATCATTTTTTCAACGCCGGCCAATGGCGACTCTGTGAATCCGCGCACATACTGTTTTTTGGCTGCCTGCTACATTGCATGTATATTTATACAGTGTTTCTATCAATCGCGGAGGCAATATGAACTACAGCGTTAAGTCCGTCGGCGCGCGTAAAATCGCCGGTTTTCATATGGTGGGGCCCTGGGAGCAGACCGTTAAGCAGGGTTTTGAGCAGCTGGCGGTATGGGTCAACACCCGCCAGATCCCGGCCCGGGAGTGGATCGCCGTCTATTACGATAACCCGGATCGGGTTCCGGCAGAAAAGCTGCGCTGCGACACCGTGGTGACGGTAGACGACGACTTCGTCATTCCTGCCAATAGCGAAGGGACGATCCTCACCGGGATCGCCGGCGGAGAGTACGCCATTGCCCGCGCGCGGGTGCTGAATCATGATTTCTCCACGCCCTGGCTGCAGTTCTTTGAGAACCTGCTGCAAAGCAAAGAGTACCAGCTGGCGGCAAAACCCTGTTTTGAGCTCTATCTTAATGACGGCAATCGCGACGGCCACTGGGATATCGAAATGTACGTGCCCGTTGAGCACATCGGCAGGTAGGCGCTTACCCACGAAATAAACAAGGTTTCTTACATTAGCGTGATGCTTGCGGTGAAAAAGCAGCTACAATCGGCCTTTTCTTCTTAGTGGAGAGGGTTGTGCGCGCTGATAAATCACTTAAGCCTTTCGAAATTCGCCTGTATCGCCATTACCGAATCGTGCATGGCATACGTATCGCGCTGGCTTTCGTTCTCACTTTTTTACTGGTACGGCTGCTGAACATACCTGAAGGCACCTGGCCGCTGATTACGCTGGTGGTGGTGATGGGGCCGATATCGTTCTGGGGCAACGTGGTGCCGCGCGCGTTTCAGCGTATCGGCGGCACCATCCTCGGCTCAGCGCTTGGGCTGGTGGCGCTCAAGCTGGAGCTTATCTCCCTGCCCGTGATGGTGCTGTGGTGCGCGGCGGCGATGTTCCTCTGCGGCTGGCTGGCCTTAGGGAAAAAGCCCTACCAGGCGCTGCTGATCGGCATCACGCTGGCGGTGGTGGTAGGGGCGCCGCCGGGGGATATGAACACCGCGCTGTGGCGAAGCGGCGACGTTATCTTCGGCTCCCTGCTGGCGATGCTGTTTACCGGCATCTGGCCGCAGCGGGCGTTTCTGCACTGGCGTATCCAGATGGCAAATTACGTCACCGCCCTGAATCGCCTGTATCAGGCCGGGATCTCACCAAACCTGGTCGAGCGCCCGCGGCTGGAAAAACACCTGCAAAAAGTCCTCAACGACGTGGTAAAAATGCGCGGACTGATTACGCCGGCAAGCAAAGAGACCCATATCCAGAAGGCCATTTTCGAGGCGATTCAGACCGTCAGCCGTAACCTGGTCTGTATGCTTGAGCTGCAGGTGAATGCTTACTGGGTGTCGCGGCCGGGGCACTTTGTGATGCTAAACTCCCGTACGCTGCGCGAAACTCAGCAAATGACCCAGCAAACGCTGCTGACCATCGCCCACGCCCTCTATGAAGGCAACCCGCAGCCGATCCGCGCTAACGCTGAAAAGCTCAATGAGATCATCGCCGAACTACGCCAGCTTATCAGAGAGCATCCGGGCGAAAATCTCTCGGAAACGCCGATACACGGCTACGTCTGGCTAACCATAGAGATGGCGCGCCAGCTTGAGCTGCTGTCGAATTTGATCTGTCGGGCGTTGCGTAAATAAAAACCAGATACGCGGCATCGACCCACAGGTTGCTTCGATTCAGCAGCATTTAGGGGTATGATAACCCTAAAGGAAAAAACATTGTCATCAGCGGCTGCTAACAGTTATGTTAGCCCTATATTGCAGTCGCTTTAGCGAATCCGAATCTCAAATATTAGGGGTATAAAAATGGAAACAACTAAGCCTTCTTTCCAGGACGTACTGGAGTTTGTTCGTCTGTATCGTCGTAAGAACAAGCTGCAGCGTGAAATTCAGGACGTTGAGAAAAAGATCCGCGATAACCAAAAGCGCGTACTGCTGCTGGACAACCTTAGCGACTACATCAAACCGGGCATGAGCGTTGAAGCTATCCAGGGCATCATTGCCAGCATGAAGAGCGATTACGAAGATCGCGTTGATGATTACATCATCAAAAATGCTGAACTCTCTAAAGAGCGCCGCGACATCTCCAAAAAGCTGAAAGTTATCGGCGAAGCGAAGGTCGAAGAGAAGGTCGAAGAGTAATCTCCTCGACCCTGCCCGGCGGCGGTTCTCGTCGCCGGGAGTTATCCCCGGCATCCCCTCTGAACGACTCCTTTCTTCCGTATGGCGAACCGCCGTATAACGCCGACTGCTGGCCCGAACGCAGAGAATACGGGCGCCGGTCCGCTCCCTTTAAGCGCTACGAGGAACATCATGGACACACTTTCGGCCCTCATTGCCGACATTCCGCAGCCGGATCGGGCGGCGATGGCCCAGGCGCAGCAGCATCTTGATGGTTTATTAAAACCGCCCGGCAGCCTCGGCCGCCTGGAGGCGCTGGCGGTGCAGCTTGCCGGCATGCCGGGGCTGAAAGGCCGGCTGCGGCTGGCAGAAAAAGCCATCGTGGTGATGTGCGCCGATCACGGCGTCTGGCACGAGGGCGTGGCTATCTCGCCCCAGGCAATTACCGCGATTCAGGCGAGAAACATGACCCGGCAAAACACCGGCGTTTGCGTCCTTGCGGCGCAGGCGGGGGCAAAAGTTCGGGTGGTTGACGTTGGGATCGACGCGGATCCGATCCCCGGTCTTGTCGACCTGAAAGTCTCGCGAGGCAGCGGCAATATTGCGCAAACCGCGGCAATGAGCCGCGAGCAGGCGACGGCGCTGCTGCTCTCGAG
>NZ_JAQGFU010000284.1:0-3988 GCF_030078455.1 Klebsiella sp. Ech2A
GTTGTGGACCCCGAGGTCGTAGTAGTCGAGCAGCGCGTCGGCAACCTGTTCCGGCGTGCCCACCAGCGCGGTGGAGTTATGACCGCCGCCCACCAGCTTCGCAATACCGGTCCACAGGCGCTTGTCCACCACGTTCCCCTGCTCCGCCGTCGCCCGCAGGCGCTGGGCGCCGACGCTCTCCGGCTTGGCCTTAAATCCGCCGTCGATCTGCGCCGCGCGCTCGGAGGCAACGTGTAAAATATGCTCGGCTTTTTCCCAGGCCTGCGCTTCGCTGTCGGCGATAATCGGCCGGAAGGAGACGCTGAAGTCAATTTCGCGCTGATGCTTTGCCGCTTCGGCCCGCACCCGCTTCACCGTCTCCTCGGTTTGTCCCAGCGATTCGCCCCACAGGGCAAAGACGTCGGCGTGCTTACCGGCCACCCGAATGGCGGCCTCTGAAGAGCCGCCAAAATAGAGCGGAATATGCGGTTTTTGCAGCGGACGAATGGCGGACCATGCCTGCTCGGCCTGGTAGAACTCGTTGGCGATATCGACCGGCTGCTCTGCGGTCCAGATTTTGCGTACCGTCTCAAGGAAGGCGTCGGTGCGCGCATAGCGCTGGTCGTGATCGAGATAGTCGCCGTCGCGGCGCTGTTCGGCATCGTTGCCGCCGCTGATAATGTGCACCGCGAGGCGGCCACCGAGCAGGTGCTCAAGGGTGGCAAATTTACGCGCGGCGAGCGTGGGCGAGACAAAACCCGGGCGGTGGGCGAGCAGAAAGCTGATTGTTTGCGTCGACAGCCCGGCCAGGGCGGTGACCAGAAAGCCGTCGGGCTGATCGGACCAATGCCCCACCAGCAGCCGGTCAAAGCCGGCGGCCTCGTGCGCCTGAGCAAAACGAACGATATAGTCGCGGTCAAAAATCGGCCCTACCGGGGCGATAGTTTCGGACGCGAGACGGTGGCCGATCATGCCGAGAAACTGAATGCTCATACAAACTCCTTGGGTCAGGGTAACGGGCCGGCCGCGGCGGCGGCGCAATATCGTTACCCTATACACCGGAGATTAATGAACAAAATGCATTTTTATCATATCTTAATATGCCAAATAAGCATTTAGATAAATTAAACCTATTTTTCAGTCAGATGAAGCGAGCTGCTGCACGATTTTGGCGGCAAAAAAAGTCAGAGGCTGCTGGAGATTAGCCAGATTCTGGGCGCTGATTTGCCACAGGCAGACCGCGGGCTGGAAATCGGCTAACGCCAGGATACTAATCTCATCGCGCCACGGGCTGGCCGCCAGCGCCGCCCGGGGGACGATGCCCAATCCCAGCCCCTGCGCCACCAGGCCAATCTGCAGCTGGGCCCCCGCGGTCTCGGTATTCAACTGCAGCCGCAGCCCCTGGGCCTGCAGCTCGCGGATCAATCCCGCCCGCAGCCCGCAGCCGTCGGGATTGAGCACCCAGCCGTGCGCCGCGCACTCCCGCAGCGCCCCGGCGGAGAGGCGCAGGCCCTTGCCGGCAATCACCACGATATCCAGCGGACAGAGCAGCCGCCCGCTGTAGCCCTCCGCGAAGGCCTGCTGCGCCGGGCCCATCGCCAGCACGCCGTCAAGCTCGACGCTCTCCAGACGCTTCTGCAGCTGACCGCTCCAGCCGCAGGTCACCTGCGGCTGAAGGTGCGGGAACTGCTGACGCAGCGCCGTCAGCGCCGGCTGGAGGCCGATTTCCGCCACGCTCTGCGGCAGGCCAAGGCGCAGAACCCCGCGCGGCTCCGCCTCCGGATCCAGCAGCCCGTAGAGCTTTTTGGTTTCCCGCTTGATGGTCAGGCACTGCTCGTAGACGCGATGCCCGGCGGCGGTCAGGGTCAGCGGCCGGGTCTGCCGCTCCAGCAGGGTCACGTTCAGCGTCTGCTCCAGCCGCTGCAGGCGACGGGTGATCGCCGATTGGGTTATGCCCAGATACTCCGCCGCCTGATTCAGGGAGGAGAACTGCACGGTGGCTAGCAGGGCGTCGATGTCGTCAATGCGCATAGATTCCTTAGAGTCGGCCTCGCCAAACTCTTAATGTTTATTTTGCATATTAATATATGCGTAAATTGCATTTAAATAATATTAACGCCTTTGTTAGCGTATTGACCAGCCCCCCTGACAGGAACCGATGATGAGCACATCCCGACTGGAAAAATTACGCCATTTTATTCAAGACGTTGACGTCCTGCATCGCGAGATCGGCCGTCCGGAGCCGCTGCTGGACGCGGTGGCCCTGCGGCTGGCGGCGCTGGTGAAGCAGGATGACTGGCTGCCGGACGAATACGCCCTGCCGCATCCCCACCATTATCAGCAGTATCTGCTGCACGCCGACTCCGGGCAGCGCTTTTCAATCGTCAGCTTCGTCTGGGGACCGGGACAGTCGACGCCGATCCACGACCACCGGGTGTGGGGCGCGATCGGCATGCTGCGCGGAGCGGAGGAGAATCAGCGCTACCGCCTCGACGATGCCGGCACGCCGGTGGCTGACGGTATCGCCCAGCGCCTCTCCCCCGGCGAGGTCGAGAAAGTCTCCGCCCGCGACGGCGATATTCACCGGGTCAGCAACGCGCTGGCGGATCGCGTGTCCGTCAGCATCCACGTTTACGGCGGCAATATCGGCGCCGTCAGGCGCGCCGTGTATACCCCGGAAGGACTCAGCAAACCCTTTATCTCCGGCTACTCCAACCGCCATTTACCCAATCTCTGGGATCTCTCTAAGGATAATTAATATGCCCGAACACTCCCTACGCCAGGCCGCACAGATCCGCCAGGCGCTGCTCGACGGCGCGGAGCTGGCGCTGATCGACGTGCGTGAAGAAGCGCACTTCGCCACCGCGCATCCGCTGTTCGCCGCGAACCTGCCGCTCAGCAAGCTGGAGCTGGAAATTAGCCGCCGGGTGCCGCGCCTGACGACGCCGATAACCGTTTACGATAACGGTGAAGGCCTTGCTACAGTCGCTCTCGAACGCCTGCGCGGCTGGGGCTACCGCGACGTTGCCCTGCTCGACGGGGGGCTGGCGGGCTGGCAGCGCAGCGGTGGAGAGCTGTTTCAGGACGTCAACTCCCCGAGCAAAGCGTTTGGCGAGCTGGTTGAGAGCCAGCGCCATACGCCTTCGCTGAGCGCGCAGGAGGTTCAGGCGCTGATTGACGGCCCGCAGCCGGTGGTGGTGCTCGACGCCCGGCGCTTCGATGAGTATCAGACCATGAGCATTCCCGGCAGCATCAGCGTTCCCGGGGGCGAGCTGGCGCTACGGGTTGACGGCCTCGTAGGCTCGGAGCAGACGCCGATCGTGGTTAACTGCGCGGGACGCACCCGCAGCATTATCGGCGCCCAGTCGCTGCGCAACGCCGGAGTGCGTAATCCGGTCTACGCCCTGCGCAACGGCACTATCGGCTGGACGCTGGCCGGGCTGGCGCTGGAGCACGGCCAGCAGCGGCGCTACGATCCGGAGCAGCAGCCATCGACGGCGCGGCGCCAGCAGGTGCGCGCGCTGGCTGAAAGCGCCGGGGTGACGTTTATTGATGAGACTACGCTGCAGCGCTGGCGGCGCCAGGAGGACCGCACCACCTATCTGTTCGACGTCCGCAGCCCGGAGGAGTACGCCGCCGGCCACCTGCCCGGCAGCCTTAGCGCTCCCGGCGGGCAGCTGGTGCAGGAGACCGACCACCACGCCAGCGTGCGCGGCGCGCGGATCGTCGCGCTGGACGACGACGGCGTTCGCGCGGCCATCACCGCTTCCTGGCTGGCGCAGATGGGCTGGGAGGTCGCGGTGCTGCGCGAAGCCAATCCGGCAGAGTTTAGCGAGCGCGGCGTACCGGCAGCCAGCGTCCCGCCGGCCCCGGTAGCGGAAGAGATCGCCCCCCAGCGGCTGGCGGAGCTGCTGAATGAACCGGGCACCGCGGTGCTGGATTTCACCACCAGCGCCAACTACGCGGCGCGGCATATTCCCGGCGCCTGGTGGCTGGTGCGATCCGAACT
>NZ_JAQGFU010000285.1:0-3970 GCF_030078455.1 Klebsiella sp. Ech2A
ATCATGACGAACCCGCCACGGAAGTTAAATCCACGAAGCTGCGGGACATCCCAGTGGGTGGCGGCGCCAAACAGGATATGGGCTATCAGCGGCAAGACGACGATTGTCGCCGCGGCTATCGGCCACGTGCGGCGCAGCTGCCCGGTCTTCAGCTGGTGTTTGCGGTTGTAATGCCGTAATCCTATGCTGCCGACGATCGCCAGCGCCAGGGCGATAACGAATGGCCAGCTGCCTGGCGCGTAGGTGGGCCACGGGATGTAAAGACCGCGGTTGCTGACAAACGCCAGACCGAATGCGCTTAATGCCTCGCGTGGGCCAGGGAGATTACGCAGCACGGCGAAATACCAGAAGAAAATCTGCAACAGCGGCGGAATATTGCGGAACGTCTCGATATAAATGGTCGAGAGCCTGCGCAGCAGCCAGTTATCAGACAGACGCGCGAGACCGACAACGAATCCGAGAATGGAGGCGAAAACAATGCACAGCGCGGAAACCAGCAGGGTATTGGTTAACCCCACAAGGAAGACGCGCGCGTAGGTATCGCCTTCAGTGTAATCAATCAGGTGTTGGATGATGCCGAAGCCGGCGCTACGCTCAAGAAAACCAAAACCGGATGTAATACCGCGATTGGCCAGGTTGATGACCGTGTTGTGGATCAGATATCCCACAACGGCAAACACGGCAACAATGGCGACTATCTGGTAAAGCCAGGCGCGAACCGTAGGATTACCGAACGAAAAATCCCTTTTTACGGTTGGGCGTTGAGACATGTTGAAACCTCAATGAAAAAATCGCACCGGGTACCGCAGAATGCGGTACCCGACTGGAAGGCAGATTAGCGTACCGGCGGTGCGTACTGGATGCCGCCCTGGTTCCAGAGCGCATTCTGGCCGCGCGCGATTTTCAGAGCGCTGTCTTTACCGACGTTGCGGTCAAAGCTCTCCTGGTAGTTACCGACCTGTTTAATAATGTTGAACGCCCATTTATTGTCGAGCTTCAGGTCTTTGCCAAAGTCACCTTCAGAGCCCAGCAGGTGAGCGATGTCCGGGTTGGACGGTTTTGCCGCCATCTGATCGACGTTTTTCGAGCTGATCCCCATTTCTTCCGCATTGAGCATGGCGTACAGCGACCATTTAACGATAGTGAACCAGTCGTCATCCCCGCGGCGCACGACGGGCCCCAGAGGCTCTTTCGAAATAACTTCCGGCAGAACGATAAACTCATCCGGTTTGCCCAGCTTAATACGCAGCGCGTACAGCTGAGACTGGTCGGAAGCCAGGGTGTCGCAGCGGCCGCTGTCGAGCGCTTTAGCTGATTCGTCAGAGCGGTCGAAGGTCACCGGCGTGTATTGCATTTTGTTGGCTTTAAAGTAATCGGCTACGTTCAGCTCGGTATCCGTACCGGCCTGGATGCAGACGGTGGCGCCATCCAGCTCTTTAGCGCTTTTGAGACCAGCCTTTTGATGGGTCAGGAAGCCGATGCCGTCATAATAGTTGACGCCCGCGAATATGAACCCCATACCGCCGTCGCGTGAAGAGGTCCAGGTGGTATTACGCGACAAAATATCCACTTCGCCGGATTGCAGGGCGGTAAAGCGCTCTTTTGCCGTCAGCGGGGTGTATTTCACCTTGCTGGCATCGCCAAACACCGCCGCCGCAGTCGCGCGACAGACGTCGACATCAATCCCGGTAAATTTGCCGTTAGCATCGGCGTAAGAGAAGCCGGGCAGACCATCACTGATACCGCATTGAACAAACCCTTTCTTCTTAATTGCATCCAAAGTGGTGCCAGCATGTGCCTGCTGTGCGACCGCGAACAGAGAGGCCGCGGCGACAAGGGTGGAGAACATTATATTTTTCATAAATCATCCTGTGTGGATAAATCGTGTTGTTATGTGGTTGTGTTGAGCACTGTACCGTGCGTTTTTTCCAGTGGCGGTCCGCCGTTTTCGTTAAGGCAATTTTGATGCCATGTTTATAGATCGCTGAAATCCATAGGAAGAGCGCTTTGTTATCTGAATCATCAGCAAAGTTACGGTTACTGATGAGCACTAAAAGGGAACAAGACGAGTCATGGTGGGCAAAATGAGTGCAAAAGTTTCACGATAAGAAAGCAGCGTGCGTGGCGAAGAAGGGCACATGCTGACGGGGGCGCGAGATTTACCGGTAAAACCTCAGAGTATTAACTGCAACTATCGTTACCATTAAGGGGGTTGCTGTTTCATTAGTTGCTAATGCAAAGGTGGCAAAACGCCGGGTATCATCCGGGATAACGGGCATCAGTTCATGTCGAAGATGCCCGGGTAATGTTTAATTCGTATTGGCAACATTCAGCACCGACTGATAATAATATCGTGAGTTTAAAGCACCGTGCGGAAGCTCGGTTAGAATGGCCGGTTTTAGCCTGGCGCTGATATTCGTTGGCGCAATAACTATTTTTCCTGCTTCTACGCACTATAGAGGGAGTTAATCTATGTCGATACAGGTCGGGATCTATATTTTTGATAATGTTGAAGTCCTCGATTTTGCCGGGCCTTATGAAGTCTTCACCTGTGCCTCCAGGGTTCATCGCGGCGAGATACCGTTGTTTAACGTCTTTACGGTAGGCGAAACGCGGGAAACCATACGGGCACGCGCAGGTCTGACACTTTCCCCTGAAGCCACGATTGATAATCATCCTCCTATAGATTGCCTGATTATCCCCGGCGGGATTGTCGATGCGGAGCTGGCAAAGAGTGACGTCATTGAATGGATATACCAGCAATCGTTAAAAACGGTAATTACCGCCTCAGTGTGTACCGGCTCTTTTTTGCTCGCTAAATCCGGCATTTTATCCGCTAAATCCGCCACCACGCACTGGGAGGATATTGCAGATTTCCGCATGATGTTTCCACAAGTCTTAGTAAAAGAAGGATTACGTTGGGTAGATGAGGGCGCCATAGTATCCTCCGCCGGGATTTCAGCGGGTATTGATATGAGTCTACATTTAGTCGAACGCTTTTCTGACAGAGCGCTTGCGGAGCTTACCGCGAAACAGCTGGAATTTGACTGGACCGAGAACAAACCGACGATTTAGGGTGCTGATAGCCTCCGGCCCGCAGGCGCTTTGCTGGGCTAATGGCCTTAGCCGGCGCCGGGTGAACCATAGAGGGTGCAGCAGTGAGCGGCTAAAAAAAAGGATGTCACGCACGATCCGCACCGATAAATAGCGGATCGTTCTTCTCTTCGCCTTTTATATCCTCGCAATAGTCTGAATATGCTATTTTCAGGAAAAATGGCAGACAGATGGAAATCTGTTTTTCAACTTTCGATATGTTTTTTTCTTGTTTGTCTTGATGGCCTTCGCGGCAATATAGTTTTAGAAAAGAAATAAATGCCACCGTTGCGCATTTATCACCGACAGCTCGCTGCGAAAATAAAACAATGATTGCTATTAATAAAATCAGTAAAAGTTTTACTGGCGAACCAATACTAAAAGAGGTTTCGCTTTCCATTAATACTGGGGAAGTTATCTGCATTATTGGCCCGAGCGGTTCAGGAAAAACGACATTATTGCGCACGCTGAATTTTCTCGAACCCGCCGATAGCGGGAAAATAGAGATCGATGATGCGGTTGTCGACTGCGCGAAAGCCGGAAAAAAAGAGATTGAAAAAATACGCTCGAAAACCGCAATGGTTTTTCAGTCCTGGAATTTGTTTCACAATCTCACCGCGTTGCAAAATATCACCGAAGGCCTGATTTATGCGCAAAGACGACCTCGTCAGGAGGCGGTGGCGGTCGCCGAACGTCTGCTAAAACAGGTCGGGCTATTGCATAAAAAAGACCATTATCCAAACAGCCTTTCTGGCGGGCAGAAACAGCGTATTGGCATTGCCCGCGCGTTGGCAATTAACCCGGCCGTGCTGTTACTGGATGAGCCGACCTCAGCCCTCGATCCGGAAAAAGTCGGCGAAGCCCTGGCGCTTGTCCA
>NZ_JAQGFU010000286.1:0-3963 GCF_030078455.1 Klebsiella sp. Ech2A
GCCGCGCATACGCCGGGCATCGGCATGAGCGCCTACGGCGCGTCGAAAGCGGCGCTGAAGAGCCTGGCGCTGACCGTCGGGCTTGAGCTGGCGGGCAGCGGAGTGCGCTGCAACCTCGTCTCGCCGGGCTCAACCGACACCGATATGCAGCGCACTCTGTGGGTCAGCGATGACGCCGAGCAGCAGCGCATTCGCGGTTTTGGCGAGCAGTTCAAGCTCGGCATTCCTCTGGGTAAGATCGCCCGGCCGCAGGAGATCGCCAGCACCATTTTGTTCCTCGCCTCTCATCACGCCAGCCATATCACGCTGCAGGATATCGTGGTTGACGGCGGCTCGACGCTGGGGGCATAGATGGCCTGGAAACGTCAGCTGACGCTGGAGGCGCTTAACGCCACCAGCGCGAATACGATGGTGGCCCATCTCGGCATTATCTATACCCGGCTGGAAGAGGGCCTGCTGGAGGCCGAAATGCCGGTCGACGCCCGCACCCATCAGCCCTTTGGCCTGCTGCACGGCGGCGCGTCGGCGGCGCTGGCGGAGACGCTGGGTTCGATGGCCGGCTGGCTGATGACCGAAGAGGGCCAGTGCGTGGTCGGCACCGAGCTGAACGCCACCCATCATCGGGCGGTTTCCAGCGGGAAGGTTCGCGGCGAGTGCCGTCCTCTGCACCTCGGCCGCCAGGGGCAAAGCTGGGAAATTGCCGTCTTCGACGAACGCGGACGGCGCTGCTGCACCTGCCGCCTGGGCACCGCGGTGCTCGGCTAGCTCTCCATCTTCCCCCGGCTCGCGCCGGGTCCCGTCCGGGCCAGGGTTTTATTTCTGTAGCCTGACCGGGCGCGGCGCGGGCGTCTTTCTGACACCGTGGTTTTCATCCATTTTCCTGCCAGAAGTGATCTCGCTAGCAATGTGAGATAAATCCCTGCCTGCGGGCGACATCTCCAGGGTTTCGACGTTGTTAAAATCTGCGTTGTGTTCTAGAAACAAAATGTAACAGATTGATTACCCTACCCGTGGAACCCGATAATGAATAATTCAGGGAAATACCTCATCTGGACACTGCTCTCCGTCATCGGAGCCTTTGCCCTCGGCTACATAGCCTTAAACCGCGGCGAACAGATTAATGCGCTATGGATTGTCGTGGCGGCGGTCTGTATCTATCTGATTGCCTATCGCTTCTATGGCCTCTACATCGCCAAAAACGTGCTGGCGGTTGACCCGACGCGGATGACGCCCGCGGTGCGGCACAACGACGGCCTCGACTACGTTCCGACCGATAAAAAAGTGCTGTTCGGTCACCATTTTGCGGCCATTGCCGGCGCGGGGCCGCTGGTCGGGCCGGTGCTGGCGGCGCAGATGGGCTACCTGCCGGGGATGATCTGGCTCCTCGCCGGCGTGGTGCTGGCCGGCGCGGTGCAGGACTTTATGGTGCTGTTTGTTTCGACCCGCCGCGACGGCCGCTCGCTCGGCGAGCTGGTGAAAGAGGAGATGGGGCCCACCGCCGGGGTGCTGGCGCTGGTGGCCTGCTTTATGATCATGGTGATCATCCTCGCGGTGCTGGCGATGATCGTAGTGAAAGCGCTGACCCACAGCCCGTGGGGAACCTACACCGTCGCCTTCACCATCCCGCTGGCGGTGTTTATGGGGATCTACATTCGCTATCTGCGCCCGGGGCGCATCGGCGAAGTGTCGGTGATTGGCCTGGTGATGCTGGTGTTTGCCATCGTCTCCGGCGGATGGGTTGCCGAAAGCGCGACCTGGGCGCCGTGGTTTGACTACACCGGCGTGCAGCTGACCTGGATTCTGGTGGGCTACGGCTTTATCGCCTCGGTGCTGCCGGTGTGGCTGCTGCTGGCCCCGCGCGACTACCTCTCGACCTTCCTGAAAATCGGCACCATCGTCGGGCTGGCGATCGGTATCCTGATCATGCGCCCGACGCTGACTATGCCGGCGCTGACCAAGTTTATTGACGGCACCGGCCCGGTGTGGAGCGGCAGCATGTTCCCGTTCCTGTTTATCACCATCGCCTGCGGCGCCGTGTCGGGCTTCCACGCGCTGATCGCCTCCGGCACCACGCCGAAAATGCTGGCCAACGAAGGCCAGGCCTGCTTTATCGGCTATGGCGGCATGCTGATGGAATCATTCGTTGCCATTATGGCGCTGGTGGCGGCCTGCGTGATCGACCCCGGCGTCTACTTTGCGATGAATAGCCCGCTGGCGGTGCTGGCGCCGGCCGGGACCACCGACGTGGTGGCGTCCGCCGCGCAGGTGGTCAGCAGCTGGGGCTTCACCATCACCCCGGATACGCTGCGCCAGATAGCCAGCGAGGTCGGCGAACAGTCGATTATCTCGCGTGCCGGCGGCGCACCGACGCTGGCGGTCGGGATGGCCTACATTCTGCACGGCTCGCTGGGCGGCCTGATGGACGTTGCCTTCTGGTACCACTTCGCCATTCTGTTTGAAGCGCTGTTTATTCTGACGGCGGTGGATGCCGGCACCCGCGCGGCGCGCTTTATGCTGCAGGATCTGCTCGGCGTGATAAGCCCGGGGCTGAAGAAAACCAGCTCGCTGCCGGCGAACCTGCTGGCGACGGCGCTGTGCGTACTGGCGTGGGGCTACTTCCTGCACCAGGGGGTGGTGGATCCGCTCGGCGGGATTAACACCCTGTGGCCGCTGTTCGGCATCGCCAACCAGATGCTGGCGGGGATGGCGCTGATGCTCTGTGCGGTGGTACTGTTTAAAATGAAGCGTCAGCGCTATGCGTGGGTGGCGCTGCTGCCTACCTCGTGGCTGCTTATTTGCACCCTGACCGCCGGCTGGCAGAAGTCGTTCAGCCCGGATACCAAAGTGGGCTTCCTGGCGATCGCCAATAAGTTCCAGGCGATGATCGACAGCGGTGCGATCCCGCCGCAGTACACCGAATCCCAGCTGGCGCAGCTGGTCTTTAACAACCGCCTGGATGCCGGCCTGACCATCTTCTTTATGGTGGTGGTAGTGGTGCTGGCGCTGTTCTCAATCAAAACCGCGCTGGCGGCGCTGAAAGAGGACCATCCTACTGCCAGAGAGACGCCGTACGAACCGATGCCCGCCGACGCCGAGAGCCTGATAACCCAGGCGAAACGCGCGCATTAGCCAGCCGGTTTTTGTTAGCCAAATCCTCTCCCGTAAGGGAGAGGATGATGTGAGAGAGAAAAATGTTCGATACCCTTTCGAAAGCGGGAAAATACTTAGGCCAGGCGGCAAAGATGATGATTGGCGTGCCTGATTACGATAACTACGTCGCCCATATTCGCCAGACCCACCCTGAGCAGACGCCGATGACCTATGAAGAGTTCTTCCGCGAGCGTCAGGACGCGCGCTACGGCGGCAAGGGCGGCGCGAAGTGCTGCTAGGCCGCTCCCTCAGTCGTTAAGCCCCTTATCTATGCCGGCCCGCCGCGGGAAACCTCTTCGGCGGCCGGGCCTTTCTCACGCTTTCCCGCGCTCAGTGTACCTGCCGATGGAAATTTTCCACTTTCTCAAAGGCGGACATCAGGGTCTGCGGGGTCAGCTCCACCGGCAGGAAGTGGATCGACTCCACCGGGCGCAGCGTATGGGCAATTACCTTCTCCAGCTCGGCCTGGTTGTGGATATCCACGTCGAGCTCCGCGAGGGTGGTCGGCAGGTTAAAGCGCTGATATGCGCTCACCAGCTGGGCTAAAACCTCGTCCTGGCCGAGCAGGGCGCTCTGCACCAGAATGCCGTAGGCGACCTTGGTGCCGTGGAGAAACTTCTCCGTTTGCGGCAGCACCGTCAGGCCGTTGTGCACCGCGTGGGCCGCCGCCACCCGGGTATAGCGCTCGCCGAGGCCGCCGACCATTCCGCCGCCGGCGATAATCGCATCGATAACGTCCAGCAGCGGCTGGCTCAGCTCGCCTCGCTGCCGGTCGGCGAGCGCCGTTTCGCTGCTCTCCAGCCGAACGTCGCG
>NZ_JAQGFU010000287.1:0-3922 GCF_030078455.1 Klebsiella sp. Ech2A
GGCATCGGCGGCTGCCCCCCCATGCCAAAAAACGACAGCGAGGCGGCGGCCAGAATCACCGAACCGCCGGTCAGGGTGGCCTGCACGGTAATCGGCCCCAGCGTGTTGCGCAGAATATAGTGAATAATCTGCCGCCGGTAGCCGATCCCCAGCGCGCGCGCCGCTTCCATATACTCCATATTTTTAATGCCCAGCGTCAGGTTGCGGCTCAGGCGGGCGTATACCGGCACCGAGAAAATGGCGATCGCCAGCAGCATGTTTATCAGCCCCGCCCCCAGCACGCTCACCAGCAAAATAGCCAGTACGATCCCGGGAAAGGCGAAAATCACATCCATAATCCACATAATGATGTGGTCGACGCTTTTGCCGCACAGCGCCGCCATAATGCCCAGCGGCAGCCCCATCGCCAGCGACAGCGCCACGCTGACCACCACCTCGATAAGGGAGATCCGCGCGCCGTATATGATGCGGGAAAAAATATCGCGCCCGTAGTCGTCGGTGCCCAGCCAGTGTTCCGCCGAAGGCGCGGAGAGAATATTGAGCAGATCCTGGTCATAGGGATCGTAGTGGCTTAGCCACGGCGCAAAGAGCGCGCCGAGAACAATTAAGGCCACGATAAAACCGCCAATGGCGATCGACGGATGCTCTATTCCCCAGCGCAGGCCGTTCATCAGGCCATTGCGAGATTTGGCGAGTGAGATTTCAGACATATTAATCAAACCTTATTTTCGGGTTGATTCTGGCGATAATCATTTCGCCCACCAGATTCATCACCACCACGCTGGCGACCGTTATCATCGTCACGCCCTGAATAACCGGATAATCGCGATAGCGCACGGAATCCACCAGGTAACGTCCGATGCCCGGCCAGTTAAATACCGACTCCGTCACCACCGCTCCGCCGATCAGGCTGCCAAAGTTGAGCGCGATAATGGTCACAATAGGGATGAGAGCATTGCGTAAGGCATGCTTAAAGTAGACGTAGAACGGCGCCAGCCCTTTGGCCCTGGCGGTGCGAATATAGTCTTCACCGAGCACGTCCACCATGCTCGAACGGGTCATGCGCGACATCACCGCCATCGGGAAAATACCGAGGCACACCGAGGGTAGAATATAGCTTTTCCAGCCCTCAGCCCCCAGCAGCGGCAGCCAGCCCAGCTTCACCGAGAAGGTGTCCATCGCGATCAGGGCCAGCCAGAAGTTGGCGATTGAGGCGCCGGCAATCGCGATCAGCATCAGGGCGTGATCGGCGGCATGATTGCGATAAATCGCCGCGCACATCCCCATCGGAATGCCGAGCACCACCGCCATCAGCCACGCCAGCAGCGCGAGGCCGAGGGTATAGGGCGCCCGCTCGCCGAGCTCGGCGGAGACCGGCTGCCCCGATTTTAGCGAAATGCCGAAGTCGCCTTTGAGCATCCCGACCACAAAGTGCCCGTACTGCAGCGCCAGCGGATCGTCAAGCCCGAGGCGGGAGTGCATTCGGCTCACGTCGTCCTGGGTCGCCTGCGGGCCGGCCATCAGCCGCGCAGGGTCGCCGGGGAGCATCCTGATCGCCAAAAAGACGATCAGCGATGCGCCGAGCAGGATAAGCGGTAAGGAAAGCAGTTTTTTGATGACGTAGGCTTTCATAGCGACTCCAGTCAGACCCCGGCTTTACGGCTTCTGCGCGTTGATAACGATAATTTCGCCGCCCGGCTCCATCCGCACGCCTTTGATATCCGCGCGGGTGGCGTAGAGATCGTCCTGGAAGTAGAGCATCACGTGCGGCGCATCCTGCATGATGACCTTCTGCGCCTGCACGTAATCGGCGATGCGCGCCTTGTCATCCATGGTGGTTGCCGCTTTGTCCAGCAGGTCGTCGAGGGTCGGGTTTTTATAGAAGCCGAGGTTGGCGCCAACCGGCGCGGCGCTCTGGGAGTAGTACAGCGGACGCAGCTGTAAATCGGATCCGTTGAGGCCGGAGGACCAGGAGGCAAGCACGGAATCGGT
This sequence comes from Klebsiella sp. Ech2A, assembly GCF_030078455.1. Lineage (NCBI taxonomy): Bacteria > Pseudomonadati > Pseudomonadota > Gammaproteobacteria > Enterobacterales > Enterobacteriaceae > Klebsiella > Klebsiella sp. Ech2A. The sequence continues at coordinate 1,993 of NZ_JAQGFU010000287.1, forward strand.
GCGATTCGCCAGCTTTTCAGCGGCCGGCGCGAAGGCGGCTTTGCTCCAGACGCCGCTTTCCATCTGCTGAATATTGAGCTTAACCCCCGCCTTGCCCCACATCGCCTGCAGGATTTGCGCGGTTCGGGCGTCCGGCCCCTGTACGGCGATGTTGATATCAAATCCCTGCGGATAGCCGGCATCCTTGAGCAGCGCCCTGGCTTTGTCGATATTGTATGCGTATTCGTTGAGCGACTTATCGTAGCCTTCATTCACCGGCGCCAGCGGCGAGTTAGCGGCGGAGGCGTAGCCGAACATCACCGCCTTCAGCAGGGCGTCTTTATCCGTCGCCAGATTCAGCGCCTGGCGCACGCGGACGTCGTTGAGCGGTTTCTGCTCAACGTTGAGCGCCACCCAGAATACCGACGCGCCCTCTCCCTGCTCCAGCTTCACCTGCGGGTTGCTTTTCAGCTGCATACCGAACTGCGGCGGCACCGGGTTAATCACGTCAACCTGGCCGGAGAGCAGCGCCATATTCATCACCGAAGGCTCCGAGCTCCAGGTCCATTTGATTTGCTCCGGGCCGCCGCTTTCTCCCCAGTAATGCGGGTTCTTTGTCTCTAAAACATACTCCCCGGTTTTATATTCCTGCAGCATATAGGGGCCGGTTCCGTCCGCTTTGCGGCCAATGGTGCCGGCTTTGTCCGCCGCCGGGCTGACCATTTTCGCCGCGCCGCCGGTGAGTAAATTGAGGAACGAGGGGTAGACTTTTTTCAGCGTAATTTCGACGCTGCCGTCGTCAATTTTCTTCACCGACGCAATCACGTTGCGCATCCGCGAGCTGGCGGCCAGGCTGCCTTTGGGATCGATATGGCGCTGGATATTGGCCACCACCGCGTCGGCGTTAAACGGCGTACCGTCATGGAAGGTGACGTTCTTGCGCAGCGTGAAGGTCCAGACCTTGCCGTCCTCGCTCACCTGCCAGGCCGTGGCCAGCGCGGGGGTGATTTTGTAATCGGGGGAGAGATCGACCAGCCCTTCATACATCGGCTTGAGGACCGTATCGGTGAAGGTCGCCGTCTGGTCGCCGGGATCCATGCTGCGCGGCGCTTCATTTTGCATCACATTCAGCGTCGCCGCCTGCAGCGCCGTGATATTGCCTACCGCCAGAACGCCTGCCAGAACGGCAAGTCGATATTTGCTCATCAATACCTTCATCGCTCAACCCCTGCCCGTATGTTATTTCGCCAGTTGTGGTCATTATGTTGCTATTAAGTTTTGTTTTTACACATAACAAAATTCTTTAAATGTGATATTAGCCACCATTAGCGCTTAATTAGGTAATAAATTTAACTTATATGAGATCACTTAGTTACTTTTGTGAAAAAACTGATTGCTAAATCAGCAGGTCGCCACTATGTTCAAAAAAAAGCGAAGGATCGGGGCACTATGCTGAACAAACTCCAACAACAACTGGTTCATCTGGTCTGCAGCGAAGAGGGGGCCAGCCGGGCCGACCTCGCCCGCCTGACCGGCATGAGCAAGCCGGCCATCGGCGCGCTGGTCAAAGAGCTGCTGGCGGCAGGCGTCCTGCAGGAGAGCGCGATGGCCGCCTCCAGCGGCCAGGGGCGGCCTTCGGTTACCCTGTCACTTTCCCCTGATGCCGCCTGTGCGATCGGCATCTCCCTGATCGACCATCAGCTGGTGGTGGTGCTGATGAACGGCATCGGCGAAAAGATGGCCGAGCGCCATCTCACTCCCGAGGTCGAGATCCCGGCGCTGATCCAGCAGCTGGCGACGAAAATTGCCGACCTGCTCAGCAGCGCGGCCGTTAACCGCCAGCGCCTGGCCGGCATCGGCTTTGCGCTTTCCGCCTTCGTTGACGCCGCCCAGTCGGTTTGCGTGCAGTCCGCGCTGCTGGGCTGGCATCAGGTTCCGCTGCCGGCGCTGC
>NZ_JAQGFU010000288.1:0-3912 GCF_030078455.1 Klebsiella sp. Ech2A
GCCCCGGCCAGCTCAATCAGCAGGGCAATCAGCTGCGGCAGCGATGCCCCCCAGCCGCCCTTTTCCCGCGGGATGCGCAGCGTGCCGAATCCCGCCTCCTTCAGCCAGCGAATCGGCTCCTCGGGCAGAATGCGCTGCTGCTCGCGGCTGGCCGCCCCTTGCGCAATGCGCGAGAAAATCGGCCGAAAGGCCGCCGCCAGCTGTTCGTAATCGGTACCAGTAGAAAGTAGTGTCATCATCTGTTCCTTAATGGTGGCTGTCGTCAATATCGTGACGCGTCGGCTCGTGGCGAACCGCAAGCAGGAAGAAGATCGGAATCAGGGCGGCCAGCGATACCACCCAGAACATTTGCGTGCCGAGGGAGGCCTGCAGCAACGGCAGCACGAACAGCGCCAGCGCGCTGCCGATCCCGGAGAGCGCCCGGCTGAAGCCGACGCCGGTGGCGCGAATCGCGGTGGGATAGGAGAGCGCCGGATAGATCATCAGCTGCGCGCCGGGGCCAAAGCCCTCGGCAAACAGCCACAGCCCAAGCATCGCCATCGCCAGCACCACGCCGACGGTGGCCTGCGGCTGCCCCACCAGCGCGAGCACAATCAGGGCGATAAACTGCAGCGCGAAGCCGGCAATCGCCACGTGGCGCGACGGATATTTCCACGCCAGATGCATCCCCAGCAGTCCGCCGGTAAAGGCAAACAGCGCGTTCAGCCCCAGCGAAGCGGAGATGGTTTCAAACACGCCGGCCCCGAGAAACTGCGCGAGGATCGACGGCAGGAAAAAGGCGATGGCGGTGTACTCAAAGGAGATACAGATATTCATCACCCCGGCAACGACGGTGCGCTCGCGGTACGGCTTTTCAAACAGCACGCGAAAGCTCACCTTCGGCGGCGGCGCGGGGCGTTCAGCCGGCGCTTCATGGGCGGCAATGCCGTAAGAGTCGCGCAGAATGCGCACCGCCGAGGTCAGGTCACCCTGGTTTGCCGCCCACAGCGGCGATTCATTCATAAATTTTCTGCGCACGGCGATAATCAGCAGCGCCGGAACCGCGCCAAACAGCAGCGAGGCGCGCCACAGCCAGTCGAGATGCTCCTTTGGCAGCACAAAATAGAGCCCGAAGATAATCAGGAAACAGACCGTCGAGGCGGCGTACCACATCGGGCACCAGGCGGCGAGGCGCGAGGCCTTGTTGCCTTTGCCGGTAAAACGGGAGAATTCAGCGAGGTAGGACATGGCGACCGGCAGATCGATACCGACGCCGATGCCCATCAGGAAACGGGCGCCGATCAGCACCCAGACGTTGGGCGCCAGCCCCGCGGCGATAGCCGAGACGACAAAAAACAGCATATCGGCCATAAACACCGAATAGCGGCCATATTTATCCGTCAGCCAACCGCCGATCAGGTTGCCAAAAATGGTGCCGACCATAATGGAGGAGGTGACCAGGCCGGTCAGCAGCGGCGACAGCTGAAATTCGCGCACCACGTCATCAATGCCGTAGGAGAGCGTGGTTAAATCATAGGCGTCAAGGAAGACGCCGCCGAGAGCGAGGAAGACAATCATCCGCGCATATTTAGCCCGATCCTTGCCCGAATTAATTAGCCGCGCCACGTCCCCGACGCTACTCACCGGCGCGGAGGCCACGCCGGGATTATCAACAGACAGCGTACTCATGTTTTCACCTTATTATGTTGTGCAGGTGATCGCAGTTATAGGCCTACCCTTGATAAAGGGGAACCAACAAAAACGCATATAAAAATCAATATATTCAATAAGTTAACAAAATAAAACGACAACAGCAGGACGGGCCTTCGCCCGTCCTGCGAGATGCCTGTCGGCGCAGATTATTCAGCGGAAACCGGCACCAGCACGTCTTTCACCAGCGGATCGTCGGTGGTTTTCAGCCAGGTCTGAATTCGCGGGTCGGAAAACGCCTGTTTTAATTTGACGATGTTCTCCTGCGACAAATAAGGCGTGCCGATGACCAGCTGCGACGCGAAGGTGCGCGGCGCCGGCGGGAATAAAATCCCTCTGTCCCGCGACACCTTCCCGGCATCAAACTGCGAGACATAGCCGATTGCCGCATCCACCGAATTGAGCGCCCGCGGCATGGTGAGCAGGTCCAGCTCTTTGAAATTAAACTGATGCGGGTTGCCGACGATATTTTTCAGCTTCGCCGTGCGCGGCTCCACCGCCGGGTCGAGCGTAATCAGGCCGATACGCTGCAGCAGCCACAGCGCCTGCCCCTGGTTGGCGCCATCGTCCGGCACCACGATCGTCGCCCCGTTAGGCAGATCCTGGACCGATTTATAGCGATCGGAGTAAATCCCAAAGGCCCACTGGAACACCGGCACCGTGGTGGAAAGCGCGAAGCCGTTGGCGTCCACCACCTGCTTGAGCCACCACTGGTGCTGATAGATGGTCCCGGCATACTCCCCCTGCGCCACCGCGCGGTCCGCCTGCACCGGATCCTGTACCCCCACCGCCTCCAGCTTCAGGCCATAGTCCGGCGCAATATGCTCGCCGATGTACTCAATGATCCGCTGCTCGCCGGCCATCGCCGGTTCATAGTGAATTTTCAGGGTGGTGCCGAACACCACCTGCTGCGACTGGGCCTGCCCCCGCCACAACCAGAAGGCGGCGGCCAGCGCCACAATCACTACCAGCGCCGCCAGCCACGGCCAGCGGCGGGCCTTACGTAACTCAAACTGTTCTGTTGTCATGAAGAGATCCCCTGCGTGTGGCGAAGTTTGTTGACCAGGCGGTCACCGAAAAATTGAATCAGCTGGATAGTGGCGATCAGCGCGATAATGGTGGCGATCATGATGTGATTGTCGAAGCGCTGGTAGCCGTACACCACCGCCAGATACCCGATCCCTCCCGCGCCGATGGTGCCGGCAATGGCGGAATATTCGATCATCGACACCAGGTTGAGCGTCACCGCCGCCACCAGCGCGGGCAGGGCTTCGCTCAGCTGGGCGCTGCGGATAATCTGCCAGCGCGAACCGCCGCAGACGATCCCCACGGCGGTGACCTCCGCCGGCAGCTCGCGCAGGGCGTTCTCCACCAGCCGGCCGAAAAACGGCACTCCGGCGGCGATCATCGGTACCACCGCGGCCGGGATACCGATCGTGGTCCCGGTGAGCCAGAAGGTGAAGGGAATGATCGCCGCCATCAGCACCAGAAACGGCAGGGAGCGCCCCATGTTCACCACCCAGTTCAGCACCCGGTAGAGCGCGCCGTGCGGAAACAGCCCCCGTGACGAAGCGTTGAACAGCACCACCCCGACCGCTCCGCCGAGGGTCACCACAAACAGCATCACAATGGCCACCATCAGCCAGGTTTCGCCGTAGGCGGGCAGCAGCAGCGTATGGATCTCGCTCCAGGGCGTATCCTGGCTGATTACCGAAGGTTTCATACCGCCTCCCTGAGCTCAGGCGCATCGTCGAGGACCTCGGCCGCGATGCCGAGCTGCGCCAGCAGCGCCAGCATCCTACCTGCCGACAGACGCTCGCCCTGAAAGCGCACCCCCGCCTGCAGCCGCCCTGCCAGCCGGCCGTTGATTACCTCAACGTGGCCGCCGAGCAGGTCAATCTGCAGCGCAAACTGCTGGCTCAGGCAGCTGATCCAGTCGGTGGCCACCGGCACATCCCAGCGATAGCTCAGGCGCAGCAGCAGATCGCTGCGGGCCGCCACCGGGGAGAGGGGCAGCAGCTGCTGGCCGAGCAGAGAGTCCGGGCGCGCCAGCAGCTCTTTCACCTCGCCGAACTGGAGGATCGCGCCGTCGCGAATTTCCGCGACCGCATCCGCCGCCGCGCGTACCGCGTCCATCTCGTGGGTAATCAGCACGATCGCCAGCCGGTACTCATCGCGCAGGCGCTTAAGCAAATTGAGCACCGCGGCGGTGGCCTGCGGGTC
>NZ_JAQGFU010000289.1:0-3902 GCF_030078455.1 Klebsiella sp. Ech2A
CCTCAACCGCCTGTTCGGCGGGCGTCACCTGCGCGCGGCGCCGGGGAACGAGTCCCGGCGTGCGGCAGAGCTGGAGGCGGCGACCCTGGCGTTCTATACGGCGGCCGACGCGCGTGGCCCCGTCGCCAGAGCGCATCTCGATCTGCATACCGCCATCCGCGGCTCGCGCTACCGCCAGTTTGCGCTTCTGCCCGCGCGGGAGGGGGAGTACAGCGCCGAGTTCTATCGGCTGCTCGCCGCCAGCGGCATGGACGCGGTGGTGCGGCATACCGAACCCGGCGGGACCTTTACCCACTTTACCGGCGAGACGTTTGCTGCCGAAAGCGCGACCCTCGAGCTGGGCAAGGTGATGCCCTTTGGCGAGAACGATCTGCGCCTGTTTGCCGCCGCCGACGCGGCGCTGCGGGCGACGATCGGCGGCGGGGCGCTGCCGTCGCGCCTGAAGGAGCCGATGCACCATTTTGTGGTTCAGGAGAGCATCATCAAGGGCGACGATCGCTTCACCTTGCACCTCGATCCCAAAATCGAAAACTTCACCGCGCTTGCCGCCGGGCAGGTTGTTGCCCGCCAGGCGGAGAAGACGTGGGTTATCGATGCCCGGGCGCCCTATATCCTGTTTCCGAATGCGGGAGTGGCAAGCGGGCAACGCGCCGGTTTGCTGCTGAAGTCTGCCGCGCCATGCCTTTCTTTGCCTCTCTGAAGGAATCGACATGACTCAACATCAACGTGAGGGGCAGGAGCATCCTGCCATCGACGGGGAGTGCCCGTCGCAGCTCAAACGCGGCCTTGGCGCCCGTCACATTCAGATGATTGCTCTGGGCGGCGCCATCGGGACCGGCCTGTTTATGGGGGCGGGACGAAATATTGCGGTGGCAGGGACCTCAATCCTGCTGATCTACCTGCTGGTGGGCTTTTTTACCTATATGGTGATGCGGGCGATGGGCGAAGTGCTGCTCACCCGCCTGGATTACCGCTCCTTCGCCGATTTCGTCGGCGATTATCTGGGGCCGCAGGCGAGCTTTTACCTCGGCTGGACCTACTGGCTGAGCTGGGTGGTGACCTGTATCGCCGACGTGGTGGTGTGCGGCAGCTATATGCAGTACTGGTTTCCCGAGATGTCGGCGTGGATGCCGGCCCTGAGCACCCTCGGCATTCTGTTCCTGTTCAATTTGCTGTCGGTGAAGATGTTTGGCGAAGCTGAGTTCTGGTTTGCGCTGATCAAGGTGATTACGATTATCGCGCTGATTGTGACCGGCGCGTGGATGATCGCCATCGGCTGGACCTCGCCGGACGGCGTGAAGGCTTCGCTGCACCATATCACCGACCCGGCGGTCTTTATGCCTCACGGCGTCACCGGCTTCCTCGCCGGCTTCCAGATAGCGATTTTCTCCTTCACCGGGATTGAGCTACTTGGGACGATGACCGCCGAGACCCGCGATCCGCAGAAGATCTTACCCAAGGCGATCAACGCGCTGCCGCTGCGGATCATCATTTTTTATCTGCTGTCGATGGTGGTGATTATTGCCGTGGCCTCGTGGCCGGGCGTGTCGCCCGACGCCAGCCCGTTCGTGACCCTGTTCGCCAAAGCCGGCCTGCCCGCCGCCGCGGCGGTGATTAACTTCGTGGCCCTGACCTCGGCGATGTCGTCGGCCAACAGCGGGGTCTACTCCAGCACCCGCATGCTGTACGGCCTGTCGGTGGAGAAGCACGCCCACGGGCAGTTCCGCATCCTGTCGCGCCACACCCGCATTCCGGTGCGCAGCCTGCTGTTCTCCTGCTTCTGCATGCTCAGCGGCACGCTGCTGCTGTTCCTCGTGCCGAACGTGATGACCCTGTTCACCATCGTCTCGACGCTGGCGGCCATCATGGTGGTCTTCAGCTGGGGAATGATCCTCGTGGCCTACCTGGTGTATCGGCGAAAGCGCCCGGACCTGCATGAAAGCTCGACCTTTAAGATGCCGGCGGGCGTGGCGATGAGCTGGCTAAGCCTGCTGTTCTTTGCCTTCGCTATTTTTATCATGATCTTCGACCCCGATACCCTGAAGGCGCTGATCGCCACGCCGCTGTGGTTTATCGCGCTGTGGCTATGCTGGAAGATGAAGCAGAAGCGAGAAGGGCAAACGCGGCTGGAGAAACTTAACGCCTGACGGGATACAATCGGCCTAATCGGCTGCGCGGCGATAAAGAGCGACTTTGTCGCCGCGCAAATTGAAAAGGAGAGGGTATGTCAGATAATTTCCCGGCGCTGTCCGCCGATACGCTGGCGGCAGCGAACCTCGTCGGCGCATGGCTGGCGCAGGACGATTTTTCCACCCTGGCGCAGAAGCCGCCGTTTGAGGTGGTGGTGCTGGCGGGCAACGCGGTGATCCCAACCATTGATGCCGCCTGTCGGCTGGCGGCCGAGGCTGAGGTTCCGCTGCTGATAAGCGGCGGAATTGGCCATTCAACGTCGTTCCTCTATGAGGCGGTACGCAACGACCCGCGCTATGGCTCGCTGCCGGTTGAGGGGCGCGCCGAGGCGCATATCCTTGCCGATATCGCCCATCAGTACTGGCACATACCGCGCGAGCGGATCGTGGCGGAAGCGCGCTCCACCAACTGCGGCGAGAACGCGCGCTTTACCCGCGAGGTGCTCGAGGCCGAGGGGCTGGCGCACCGCGTCGGGGTGGTTATCCAGGACCCGACCATGCAGCGGCGCACGATGGCGACCTTCGCCCGGGTCTGGCAGGGAGAAGATCCGCTCCCGCGCTGGTACAGCTATCCGGGCTGCGTGCCGCAGCTGCACAATACGCCGGAGCAGGGCCTGGCGTTCAGCGGCGCAGCGCAGGGGCTGTGGCCGGTAGGGCGCTATCTGGCGCTACTCCTTGGCGAACTGCCGCGCCTGCAGGACAGCCCTCAGGGATACGGCCCGCTGGGCAAAGATTTTATTGCCCACGTTGATACGCCTCCGCGGATTATCAGCGTGTGGCGCCAGCTGCGTGAAGACGGCCTTCTGACCCACGCCCTCGGGGATCGCACCTTAGGCTGATGATTTTTGCCCGTTTGTGACGAATTTGTCGCAAACGGGCAGATTGTGTTGCCTGAATGTAACGTTTTCTCCGGCCTTCGGGCCCGATTCTATGAAGTAATTCACATAATCACGCGTATGGACTGCTCCGGCTACCCGTTATGGATAGATTTTTAACAAATAAATCACTTGTTAAAAACAATAAATCCACAGGAGCAGGCTATGACAGCACCCGTTCAGCACCCGATGTATATTGATGGTCAGTTTGTTGCCGGGCGCGGCGACGCCTGGATTGACGTGCTCAATCCTGCCACCGAAGCGCTGCTCTCCCGCATTCCCGACGGCAGCGCCGAAGACGCGCGGCGGGCCATTGATGCCGCCGAACGCGCGCAGCCGGGCTGGGAGGCGCTGCCGGCTATCGAGCGCGCCGGCTGGCTGCGTAAAATCGCCGTCGGGATCCGCGAACGCGCGGGGGAGATTGCGGCGCTTATCGTTGCCGAAGGCGGGAAGACCCAGCAGCTGGCGGCGGTGGAGGTCTCCTTTACCGCCGATTATCTCGACTATATGGCCGAGTGGGCGCGGCGCTACGAAGGTGAAATCGTGCAAAGCGACCGTCCCGGTGAAAACATCCTCGTGTTCAAACGCGCCCTCGGCGTGACCACCGGCATTCTGCCGTGGAACTTCCCGTTCTTCCTGATTGCCCGCAAGCTCGCCCCGGCGCTGCTGACCGGCAATACCATTGTGATCAAACCGAGCGAGTTCACCCCCAATAACGCCGTCGCTTTTGCGCAGATTGTCGACGATATCGGCCTGCCGAAGGGGGTGTTTAACCTCGTGCTGGGCCGCGGGGAGACCGTCGGCCAGGAGCTGGCGGCGAACCCGAAAGTGGCGATGG
>NZ_JAQGFU010000028.1:0-38394 GCF_030078455.1 Klebsiella sp. Ech2A
CCAGCGCATTGGAGCCGCCGACCGGGATCACGTACGGCCGATAGCCCTGAGCCTCGATACGCGTCGCCAGCTCTTCCAGCTGCGCGTTGGGATCGGTCAGCGCATCGCACATCTCGACCTGGGTATTGAACAGATCCAGCAGCAGGCGGTTGCCGTTAGTCAGGTAGTTTTCCGCACGGGTGCCAATCGGGTTTTCCAGCAGTGCCACGCAGTGCAGGCCAAGCTTAGCCGCCACCGCCGCGGTTTGACGAACGTGGTTAGATTGAATCGCGCCGGCGGTGATCAGCGTATCGGCGCCTTCCCGCAGCGCATCGGCCGCCAGGAACTCCAGCTTGCGCAGCTTATTGCCGCCCATAGCAAGCGGGGTCACGTCGTCGCGTTTGATAAAAATTTCGCGACCGAGATGATCCGACAGGCGCGGCAGGTATTCCAGCGGCGTCGGAGCGCCAATCAGCTCCAGGCGCGGGAAACGCGTTAAATTTTGCAGTGACATGATATCTCCTGACTGAGAGCCAATCCCTCAGGCGTTATTATTCCAGGCAAACTGGCCCATAAAATAGCCTGACGAAACAGGCCCTTTGTTTTTATTATGCACGTAGTTGCCGACGAAATAAAAAAAGGCGCCTCCATGAGCGCCTTTTTTCACCGCCGGCCGTTATTTCGTCACGTCAGCGCCAAACCATTTTTCCGACAGCGCCTTCAGGCTGCCGTCTTTTTGCATGTCGGCAATCGCACCATCCACCGCTTTCAGCAGGTCTTCGTTACCTTTACGCAGCGCCACGCCGGACTCCTGACGCGAGAACGCTTCGCCGGTGACGGCCAGGGTGTTGCCGGTTTTCTTCACCAGATCCAGCGCCGCCAGACGATCGACCAGAATGGCGTCGATGCGGCCTACGCGCAGATCCTGATATTTAGTCGGGTCGTCATCATAGGTGCGGATATCCACGCCCTGCACGTTCTGACGCAGCCACTCTTCGTAGTTGGTGCCCAGACCCACGCCGACTTTTTTACCTTTCAGATCGGCCGCCGTTTTGATAACGCCTTCATTGCCCTTTTTCACCAGCGCCTGCACGCCAGAGACGGTGTACGGCGTGGAGAAATCATATTTTTTCTTACGCTGATCGGAAATGGTGACCTGGTTAATCACCACGTCGATGCGTTTAGAGTCCAGCGAGGCCAGCATTCCGTCCCATTTGGTCGGTTTCAGATCGGCCTTCACGCCCAGATGCTTCGCCAGCTCGTTGGCAAAATCGACCTCAAACCCGGCCAGCTTACCGTCATCACCCTGATAGCTGAACGGAGGATAGGTGCCTTCCAGACCCACGCGCAGCGTGCCGCGCTCTTTAATTTGGTTAAACAGGTTTTCTGCTGCAAACGTTTTTACGCTAACGCCAGTCATCAAAACCACAGCCATTGCGCCCATCAGCGCCTGACGGCCCAGAAGTGCTAATTTCATAGAGACCCCACAGAGTGATATTTTTTTGTAGTGTAAGGCGTTTATGCGGATGGACCAACATCTATCCGCTACATCTTATTCCAATTTATTATATACGATGCCGTTTATGGCATAGTAAAAAACGCGCGTAAAATTGATCGTATTTGCTGGAGATCTCTCATACTGCAAGAGTCAGCTTGATGACGTCTGGAGCACGGAAGATGAAAAACCCCACGTTATTGCAGTGCTTTCATTGGTATTACCCCACCGGTGGCGAGTTATGGCGTGAAGTTGAGGCGCTGGCACCTAACCTGAACGAAATCGGCATCAATATGATTTGGCTCCCTCCCGCCTATAAAGGCGCTTCCGGCGGCTACTCCGTCGGCTACGACAGCTACGATCTTTTTGACCTTGGCGAATTCGACCAAAAGGGCTCCATCGCCACCAAATACGGCGACAAGGCGCAGCTGCTGGCGGCCATCGCCGCGCTGCGACAGCACGACATCGCCGTCCTGCTCGACGTGGTGGTCAACCACAAGATGGGGGCCGATAAAAAAGAGAGCATCCGCGTTCAGCGCGTGGACGAGCAGGATCGTACGCAAATTGCCGAAGAGATCGTGGAGTGCGAGGCCTGGACCCGCTACGACTTCCCCGCCCGCGCCGGTAAATATTCGCAGTTCGTCTGGGATTATAAATGCTTTAGCGGCATCGATCATATTGAGAACCCGGACGAAGACGGCGTGTTTAAAATCGTTAACGACTATACCGGCGAAGGCTGGAACGATCAGGTCGATGATGAGATGGGCAACTTCGACTACCTGATGGGCGAGAATATCGATTTCCGCAATCATGCGGTTACCGAAGAGCTCAAGTACTGGGCGCGCTGGGCGATGGAGCAGACCGGCTGCGACGGTTTTCGCCTCGACGCGGTGAAGCATATTCCGGCCTGGTTCTATAAGGAGTGGATCGATCACGTCCAGGAAGTGGCGACAAAGCCGCTGTTTATCGTCGCGGAATACTGGTCGCACGAGGTTGAAAAGCTGCAGCAGTATATCGCGATGGTTGATGGCAATACGCTGCTGTTCGACGCTCCTCTGCAGATGAAGTTTCACGAGGCCTCGCGCCAGGGCCGCGATTACGATATGAGCCAGATCTTTAGCGGTACGCTGGTTGAAGCCGATCCGTTCCACGCCGTCACCCTGGTGACCAACCACGATACGCAGCCGCTGCAGGCGCTGGAGGCGCCGGTTGAGCCGTGGTTTAAGCCGCTGGCCTATGCGCTGATTCTGCTGCGCGAGAACGGCGTGCCGTCGGTCTTTTATGCCGATCTCTTCGGCGCCAGCTATGAAGATACCGGCGGAGATGGCCAGACTTACGCTATCGAGATGCCGGTTATCGAACAGCTGCACGAGCTGATTGATGCCCGCCAGCGCTTTGCCCACGGCGTGCAGACGCTGTGGTTCGATCATCCGAACTGTATCGCCTTCAGCCGCAGCGGCACCGATGACGATCCGGGATGCGTGGTGGTGTTGTCGAACGGTGATGACGGTGAGAAATCGCTGACCCTTGGCGCCAATTACGGCAATAAGCGCTGGAAAGATTTTCTCGGCAACCGGGAGGAGCAGGTGGAAACCGACGACGAAGGCTGCGCGACGTTTACCTGCCGCGGCGGCAGCGTCAGCGTGTGGGTTATCGAAGAGACGTTATAAATCAGGTGAGTATCGCGGGCTGGGCGCGCTGCCAGCCCGCCGGTGCCTTAATGCGCGCTTTTCGTCGCGGCGGCGGCTTTATTCCACGCCTGCTCGCACTCAGGCGTGAGGCGATCGACGCGGGTCAGGGTCATGCGGTCATACTCCAGGGTATTGCCGGTGCGTTCGACAGGATAGATATCCAGACCAGAGGTCACGTTGTAAACCCGATCGTCACGCTGCATTAATTTACCCTGCGTGGCGATAACCCGCTGCCACTGACGACAATCAAGCGTATCGCCATTTTTGGTCACAATCAGGCTGGCAATCGCATCCGGGCTCATCATTTCGCTCTGCGGACCTTTTGATTGCCAGTATCCCTCTAACCCGGCGGGCGCTGGCGCTTTGACAACCTCGTTGTAATTATCTACCTGCACGCATCCGGCGAGAGTCAACAGCGCGCCAGCAATTACTATCTTTTTCATCATTCATCCCACACACCGATAAAAAAGTATTGTGGCATTAAAGCGTTAAGCCTGCCACCTCTCTTGCAGCGGGCGAAAAGCGGCGCCCAGCGGCCGTCAATCCAGGCCGATCGCCGGTAGCGCTAAATGGCGTTCGGTTTATTCGGCTATTAATTAATGTTTTTGATGAAACGGCCATATTGGTGAGGTGAGAATTTATCCAGCCAGCATAAGGATAATCCGAAAAGAGAATAACTCCCGGCCGGCAACCATATCTGTAACTGGAAGTTTTTGCTTTTAATTCCCCGACGTAACATGATGCACGCCTTTACTTTGGGAGTATTCCTGGCAAATTATGGGCAATATTACGGAATAGTTCAGGTTACTTAATGGTTTCCACACTGTACCTTGTTTTATTACCCACTTAAATGGACTTCATCGCGCTCACCGGCGAAGGATGAATTATCGTTACGTGTTGATTGAGGATGGGTCATGTCAACGATTATCATGGATTTGTGCAGCTATACCCGACTGGGATTGACCGGGTATCTGACAAGCAGAGGAATAAGAAAGCGTGACATCAGCGAAGTGCAAACGGCGGCAAGCCTGAAAGAGAGCTGCGAATCGTCCCGCCCGGCGGTGGTGTTTCTCAACGAAGACTGCTTTATTCATCGCGAAGAAAGTAATCAGCTTATCCGACAAATCATTATGGACTATCCCGGTACGCTATTTATCATCTTTATGGCGCTGGCTAACGTTCATTTTGACCACTATCTGCTGGTGCGCAAAAATTTACTTATTAGCTCGAAGTCGCTTACGCCAAAAGACCTTGATGAGATTCTGGGTAATCATCTGAAATACGATAGCTTCGGCGCCGGACGCATCAATATTCCCACGCTGTCATTAAGCCGGGCCGAATCAAATATGCTGCAAATGTGGATGGCCGGGCACGGGACATCGCAAATATCGACGCAGATGAACATCAAGGCTAAGACCGTATCGTCGCACAAAGGCAATATTAAAAAGAAAATCCAGACTCACAATAAACAGGTGATTTACCATATTGTCCGTCTGACGGAAAACATTACCTCAGGGATTTACGTTAACATGCGATGAAAGAACTGGCGGCAGTTACCGCCAGTTTTGATTGCCGACAGCCTAGTCAATCTTCTCAACAAAAACGCCGTCCGGATGCCCTTTCTCGTTGAAAAACCAGATCCCCAGCGGGTAGTCTTCCAGCGAAACCAGATACATTGTTCCTTCGCTAAACGACTCTATTGCCAGTACTACCCCCGATCGACGTGGGCCACCGTCGGTCTTCACCGTGACACGATCGTTCACCTGCATAACTCGTCTCCTCTATTTTTGAGCCAGTGTAGAACAAAACCGGCGGATGCGCAGCGTCCCGCCCGATGAGCGCTGTTTTTATAGACGGTCTATACTTGAAGAGGCACTGTTGGAGCCAAGCGAGGTAGCGATGATGAAATCCGCCAAAGAGAGCAGTTTGGGTAGCGGCGGGGGTAGCGTCAATGTTGACGCCCTGCTGGCGGCAATTAATGAAATTAGCGAAAGCGAAGTGCAGCGCACCCGCGACGATCCTCATCACGTGAGCATTGATGGTCGCGATTACCATACCTGGCGTGAGCTAGCGGAAGCCTTTGAGCTCGATATCCACGACTTTAGCGTCACCGAAGTCAACCGCTAGGCGCAGGCAAAAAAATCCCGACTCGCAGGAGTCGGGATGAAACTTGCTAATGCAAGAAGCACTTGAAAATTCGTTACACCGGGAGATCCGATGCGTGGAAAACATTATCCTCAATTATTTTGCATGACAAGAGCTATTGATGAAGGAAATAATTGAGACACATGGTCAATAACGCCGGGCCCCGGGATAACCCAGGTGGCAGAAGGCTTCGTTGACGCCGCTGCGCCATAAATCGCCTTTCGCACCCTCCCCCTTTTAAGATAAATCTCATATCAGCACTTTACCGCGCCGCGGTGAACGGATGAAGACGCCCCGCTCCGGGCGCTTATCCCACAGAACAGACCCGGTTGCGGCCATTCTGTTTCGCAAGATAGAGCCGGCGATCGGCTATCGACTGCAGGTTTTCAAAGTTAACCTCCGCGCAATCCTCGCTGCTGCTGACGCCCAGCGAGGCGCTGATGCGCAGGCTCGTATTGTTGCAGAGCAGTATTTCGCGGCTGTTAATGCGAACGCGGATACGCTCCGCTATCGCCGTCGCCTCCTGCAGGGTGGTATCCGGCATGACCACGCAAAACTCCTCCCCGCCCACGCGCCCGGCGAGATCGCCATCGCGGATGTTGCTGGCTATCGTGCTGGCAGCCAGCGACAGCACCCGATCGCCTGACTGATGACCATGGAGGTCGTTCACCCGCTTGAAATAATCCAGATCGAGCTGGATCACGGCGAACGGACGCTTCCCGCGCTCGCACTCTCCGGCAGCGGCAATGGCTCTTTCAAACAGCCCACCGCGGTTTAACAGCCGCGTTAATGCGTCGTGCCACGCCCGCCACTCCAGCGACGTTTGCAGCTCGCTCATATTGCGCACCATGCGCAGAATAACCAGCCAGGAGATAATCAGCATCGAGGTAAACAGCAGCCACATCAGCATCAGCGCGATGGTAATCGATCCAAACTCACCGCGGACCCCTTCCTGCAGGGTGTGGATACGCAGCAGGACGCCATCAAAATTATTCAGCTTTTCCCAGCTGATATAGCGGGTTAGCAGACGAATGCCGCCCTTGTTGTCGTGCGAGAAGGCGTAGCTCAGCGTCTCCTGCTCGCGGGGCGAGAGCAGAGGGAGCACATTGCCCGGTGCGGAAGAGGTAATCAGGTTCAACCGGTTGTCGTACAGCTGATATTCGCCGTCCTGCCCGCCCTTCGCCGCGTTCACCAGAAAGGCCTTTATTTCACGAACCGAGAAGTCCATCGCCAGCACGCCGTGCCAGTAGTGGCGGAAGTCCAGCGGTATGGAGGCGGTCACCACCTGGGCATCGCTCAGCGATCCCTCCTCGGGAAAGGTTTGCCAGAGTACGCCGCGTCCGGGATTCGTCCGCTGGTCCTGACGGGTAAACCACGGAGAGCGGGTGGCAGCGCTATAAATCGCCAGCGCCTGAGCGGTATTTTTTAGCGCTTCGGTGCTAACAAAAAAGCCGCTGCGTGATACGTAGAGCATGCGCTCGGTGAAGCCACGGCTATTGTTGGTCAGGCGCAGCAGATAGCCCAGCTCAAGCGTAGCCATCAGCTCGTTGCCGGAAAGGGCATTGTCGCGGGACAGGATTGGAGCTTTATCGACGAAAGCATCGGATACGCCGTAGACCGGCAGCGTACGCCGATTGTGTAACTCTACCGACCAGATCGCTTCATGGCGCCTGCTCATGTACTCCTGTTCAGCGTTACGCAGGATCGTAAAATCTAACGGCGTTTCCAGCGCCGACTGCATCCCGTTGCGGAAAAAGATCATCCGGTCGGTGTTAAACTGCAGCAGGCCGTCCATTTCATGGACGACGTTTTCGAGATTGTTGTGCTGGTTATCGACATAGGCCTCCTCCAGCACCATTATTTCTCGCCATATCAGTAGCGTAGAAAAAAATAGCACCACAACAAAACAAAAATTTACCACGTGTCCCGGGCTCGAAAGGCGGCGAAGTTTTCTCCCCCACAGCGGCTTATTCATTGTGCTCTCGCAGTACCATCATAGAAACAAACGCCGTCCACGCTCTCTGTCGGAAAGCCGGGCCATACAATGACAAAACGCCCGGTACAGGCCGGGCGTTATTGGGATCGGGGGAGCTATTCCGCGCCCCCTCCCCCACGAACTAACTCATCTTCACGGAACGCCTCGCGCTTAACGGCATAGCCGTCATACCAGCGGCATTCAACCATGCCATTGGCAAAACCGGTCACAACCATGCGCGGCCCGCCGCTTTTCTGCCTGACTTCATCGCTGATGAACCATACCATTTTTCGCTCCGTAATCCGGGAGAAACTGTTTCACCTTAGACGAAGCTGAGACATTTTGCATAACCGCCGGCGGATTACTTTACCGCGCGACGAAGCGCGGAAATGGCCTTCACGCCCGCCACCACCACGGCGCCAATGATGAAGCCCAGCACCAGGTTTACGCCCGTCGGCAGCAGCGAAGCGGTGAACCCGGACATGCCGCTGGCCAGATTTTCCACCGCGTGGTGCAGCGGAGTAATGCCGTGGACCACGATGCCGCCGCCGACCAGGAACATCGCCAGGGTCCCGACAACCGACAGCACTTTCATCAGCCGAGGCGCCACCGCCAGCAGACCTTTGCCGACCCCGCGGGCCAGCACGCTCTCTTTCTCCACCAGCCAGTAGCCCATATCGTCCAGCTTCACGATAATACCGACCAGGCCGTAGACGCCAACGGTCACCAGCAGGGCAATCCCGGAAAGGATCATTATCTGGTTTAGCAGCGGCGCATCCGCCACGATACCGAGGGTGATAGCGACAATTTCGGCGGAGAGAATAAAGTCCGTGCGAATGGCGCCTTTCACCTTATCGCGTTCAAACGCCAGCGGATCGCGTTCGGCCAGCGCTTCCAGACGCTGTTGCCGGGCCTGCGGGTCCTCTTTGTGCTTGCGCGCCTGCACGCTATGCAGCACCTTCTCGACGCCTTCAAAACAGAGGAAGGCCCCGCCAAGCATCAGCAGCGGCGTAATCGCCCACGGAATAAATGCGCTAATTAAAAGCGCCAGCGGAACCAGGATCACCTTATTGACCAGCGACCCCTTCGCCACTCCCCACACCACCGGCAGCTCGCGGTTCGCCCGCACGCCGGAGACCTGCTGGGCATTGAGGGAAAGATCGTCCCCGAGCACGCCCGCCGTCTTCTTCGCCGCCAGCTTACCCATCACCGAGATATCGTCGAGCAGGGTGGCAATATCGTCCAACAAGGTTAAAAGACTACTTCCCGCCAAAATACCATTCCTTCATTTTATGGTTATTAAACATAGAGTATGGGGCAAAATCCGCGTCTCGCCCAGCAAAGCAAATAGTCAACAAAAAATTAACAATCACCGGGTAATTAAAGCGCTCGCCAGCGAGGTAGTTTTCACGTTTACTATATGCCCCCTTCCTATTTTTGTACCGTCGTGAGGACGTATGTCTACCCGCCAGTTATTACCGCTTATCGGGGCGCTGTTTGCGCTATATATCATCTGGGGATCCACCTACTTTGCTATCGCCATTGGTGTTGCCAGCTGGCCCCCGCTGATGATGGCCGGTATTCGCTTTCTTTCTGCCGGAGGGCTGCTCATCGTCTATCTGCTGGCTACCGGCCACAGGCTCCCGGCGCGCAGACCGCTGCTCAACGCGGCGCTGATCGGTATCCTGCTGCTTGCCGTTGGCAACGGCTTTGTCACCCTGGCCGAGCATCAGCACGTGCCTTCCGGGATTGCGGCGGTAATGGTCGCCACCGTCCCGCTATTTACCCTGTGCTTTAGCCGCTTCTTCGGCATCGCCACGCGTAAAATCGAGTGGCTGGGCATCGCCATCGGCCTGGCGGGTATTATTCTGCTCAACAGCGGCGGCAATTTAAGCGGCAATCCCTGGGGCGCGCTGCTGATCCTGATCGGCTCCATGAGCTGGGCGTTTGGCTCAGTCTATGGCTCGAGAATTGAGCTGCCCACCGGCATGATGGCCGGCGCGATTGAGATGCTCGCGGCGGGAATTGTGCTGATGGTCGCCTCTACTCTGACCGGCGAAAGGCTGACGCAGATGCCCTCATGGTCGGGAATTATTGCCGTCGCCTACCTGGCCATCTTCGGCTCGCTGATTGCGATTAATGCTTATATGTACCTGATCCGTAACGTCACTCCCGCCGTAGCCACCAGCTATGCCTACGTTAACCCGGTAGTCGCGGTGTTATTAGGCACCGGGTTCGCCGGGGAGAGCCTGTCGCTGACCGAGTGGACGGCGCTCGGCATTATTATTTTTGCGGTGGTGCTGGTGACGCTCGGCAAGTACCTGTTCCCCGCCCGCAGCGAAGCCACGCCCTGTAAGGTTGAAAAGTAGGCTACAGCCCGATTCCCTGAGTATCAATCTGCGCGCGGCGGCCGCCGCCGCAGATCCACTCCTCCAGGCGTTCGCTCAGCGCTTCATCGCTAAGTTTTTTCTTCCCGCGCAGCGCGCACTCCCAGACGATCAGCACCCGCCATCCTCGCTCAAGCAGCAGCGCCTCGTCCCGGCGGTCTCGCGCCACGTTGCCGTCGATTTTATTCAGCCAGAACGCCGTGCGGGTTGCCGGCACCTTGAACAGGTAGCAGTCATGATGATGCCAGAAGCAGCCGTGAGTAAAGATAGCGCAGCGGTAATCGTTCACCACAAAATCCGGGCGCCCCGGCAGCGTGGCCTCCTGAGCGGTAAAAGAAAAACCGGCCTGCGCGAGCAGTCCGGCCAGTCGTTTCTCTATCGCCGTATCGAATGTGCCGATGGCGCGCATATTTTTACTGCGGGTGGCCTTATCGTGAACGTCCATCATCATCCTCGGGATCGCGGCGGGCCACCGCCTGCGCAATTCGCGGCTGCAGCAGCCTGGCGACGGCGGCAAACACCGGCACCACCACCGAGTTACCGAACTGGCGGTACGCCTGAGTATCGGAGACGGGAATGCGGAAGCGGTATCCCTGCGGGGACTCAAAGCCCATCAGGCGCGCGCATTCGCGGGGCGTGAGCCGGCGCGGGCGACGCTGCTGGTTTTGCGGGTCGTCAAAGTCCTTCTCGCCCAGCGGGCGATCCCAGCCGCGGTCGATCAGGATTTCGGCGCCATCCTTATAGTAGCGAGCCGACAGCGTGCGCGCCACGCTATGCGGGTTGCGCGGGTCGACCAGCCCGTAGCCGAAACCGTTGCCCAACGCCTGGTGCTTACGCGCGTAGCGATAAAGGTACTTCCACAGCACCGGGGTAAGAATAAATTTGGCATCCACCGTCGGCTCGAGCAGATCGCCAAACGTCGGGCGCTGGGCCGGGTAAAGCGCGGAGATATCGCGCAGGGTAAACCCGTCGTGCAGCTGCAGGTCGCGACGAAAGCCAACCAGTACGATGCGTTCGCGGTGCTGCGGCAGGAAGTTGCGGCCATCGATAACCTTGGGATCGTCCGCCCCGCAATGCCCGGCATCAGAGACCTCATAGCCAAGTTCGTCGAGGGTTTGCATAATGATGCTGAACGTTCGCCCCTTGTCGTGGCTTTTCAGGTTTTTGACGTTCTCCAGCACGAAGATTGCCGGCCGCCTGGCGGATATAATCCTGACGACGTCGAAAAACAGCGTGCCCTGCGTCTCGCAGGCAAAGCCGTGGGCGCGTCCGAGGGCATTCTTCTTCGATACCCCGGCGAGGGAAAAAGGCTGGCAGGGAAAGCCGGCCAGCAGCACATCATGCTGAGGAATAGTGTCGCGAATGTGCCGCGTGGCGTCCTCATCGCTGATATCAAGACGATGGCTAAGAGTGATATCACGGATATCGGCATTGAAGCGATGCTGCTCGGGGTCGCAATACCAGTTCGCTTTGTAGGTGCGCACCGCGTGCTTATTCCATTCGCTGGTGAAAACGCACTGCCCGTTGATGGCTTCAAAACCGTTGCGGATGCCACCGATACCGGCGAACAGATCGACAAAGCGGAAAGCATAATTCGGATGGTGTGCCGGCGGCCGCGGCAGCAGCGATGCCAGATGCGCGCGCTCCCGCTGGCCTAAACGGCTAGCCGCCCGGGACACCGTGGCGACGCGCTTGAGTATCGCCGGGCTCCAGTGCTGTTCCCCGACGGCAACCAGCTGCGCCACCAGCGTTTTCACATCGTATATTGCCATCAGCTGGCGCAATAACGCCTGCGCGTCTTCCCCGGCCTGCGTTACCGGCAGAGACGGGGGATTTTCCTTAGATAAATTTTGCGGCATAACCTCAACCAGCTGGACAATTTTCGCAGAGATTACCACAAATAGCGCAGGCAGTTTTAAGCCAGTGGGTCAAAGCGGCGCAAAACCGCCTCATCCAGCGCGGTTGGGTCACCCTGCAGCTCCGAGCTGAGCTTCGCCATGAACTGCACCAGGAAGCGGGCGTTGTGTTCCGCCATCGCTCTCCCTTCAGCAGTTTGCATCGTTTTAGGCAGGCTCAGCAGCTTGCACTGGAAATGATCCAGCGCATAGGTGCGGTCATCCAGCTCGCGCCTCTCGGCAAAAGGATCGTCAGCATCAAACAGGATATTATTCAGCGCCCCGGAGACGGCGAAAACGCGCGCCAGGCCAATCGCTCCCAGGGACTCGAGCCGGTCGGCATCCTGGACGATCTTCGCCTCTTCGCTGAGCGGAGGAATAGCGGCGCTAAAGCTATGCGCCTCGATGGCGTGAAGTACGGCGGGATAGCGGTCGACGGGAAAATCGGCAAAAGACGACTGCAGAATACTCCGCGTCTTTTGCGCCGCCATCACCGATGAGCGGCTGCGCTCGGGATGGTTTTTGGGCAGGCTGACAATGTCATGAAAGTAACAGGCAGTGAGGATCACCAGGCGGTCACCCTGCCGATTGGCGGCCAGCCGCTGGGCGGTGCCCCACACGCGACGAAAATGCGAAATGTCGTGAGCGGAGTCGCCCTGCGGATGATGCCCTGTCATCCAGGTTTCAAATCGTTGCTGCCAGTCAACCAGTTCCATGCGCTTTCCTTTGAGAGAAGGTAGGCTGCGAGCATAGCAACTTTAGTCCTGATGTTCATAGCGACGGGCATCAGGCCGCGTATACCAGGCGATTGCCCCAAGAACTAACCCGACGACGCCGAGGACCAGAAACCCCAGCAGCGCGCCCAGCCATTTGCCCGCAGTTGAACCCAGATCCCCGTCGATGCCCGCTCCGGGGACGCTTTGAATATGCCCGACGACCCACCAGTAGCGCACCATCGCCCACAGGAAATAGCCGCAGAAGGCGTAAAAAACCCATAGCGCCAGCTTCCCGCCGGGGCTTCGCTTCGCTTTCTCTTCCATTTAACTGCCCTCCTTTCTTCAGTAACGAAACGTCACCTGAAACAAAAATGTGATTTTCGTCACATTATACAGCGAAGTTTGCCGTCAGGCATCCGTAACGTCCGGGATGGGTTCAGGAAGCAACCGAAGCCGCCCGCATCGCCTCTCGCCAGTTGTCGGTAATGATACGATCGTTCGCGCCTGGCCTGATATTCCCATCAGCAGCCGGCTTAATATTTCTTCGCTACTGACTATCTCCTTGCAAAATTACGCCGCGGACAGGAATGATATTTATCTTCCGAACATATCAGTAAAACCAAAACATAAATCCTGTCAATTTCATAACGAGCCTGAATCAGCCAAAAAATAAAATAACTCATTGTTATGAAAGTCAATAAACCAGAAACATAGCTCATCGCAAATCGATAAAATATTAATATAATGAACCAATAAGAAACATTTTGTAATATTAGATATAATTTACTTACATTTTAAATTTAAATAAAAATGAACCTTCACAGATAGTATTTATTTTGCATTCAGCAAGATCGTTTGGCATTCACATTAATTATAAATAAAAGGGAATATATAATGAAAAGAAAAGCACTGGCAATTCTGCTGCCATCCTTATTAATTTCTGGGGCCGCAGGCGCAGCGGAAATCTATAATAAGAACGGTAATAAAGTGGATTTCTACGGCAAAATGGTCGGCGAGCATATTATGACCGATACCGACGAAGGCAATCGCAACTCTGAAGATACCTCCTACGCGCGGTTCGGCGTTAAGGGTGAAACGCAGATTAATAGCGATCTTACCGGCTACGGTCGGTTTGAGTACAATATGAAAGCCAACAAACCAGAGGGCGACCAGGGCAGCGCGACCCGTCTGGCATTTGCCGGCCTAAAATATGGCAGCTACGGCTCATTTGATTATGGCCGCAACTACGGGGCGGTATACGACGCCGCAGGCTACACGGATATGCTGGTCGAGTGGGGCGGCGACGGTCTGGTGCATACCGATAACTTTATGACCGGCCGCACCAACGGCGTTGCCACCTACCGTAATACTGACTTTTTCGGCCAGGCCGATGGGCTGAACTTTGCTCTCCAGTACCAGGGTAAAAATACCAACCGCGATCGTCTGAAAGCGAACGGCGACGGCTACAGCGCGTCCGTTGACTACAGCCTCGACGGATTTGGCTTTGCCGCGGCCTACGGTAATTCCGACCGTACTGACGAACAGACAGCCGACGGCAAAGGCGAAACCGCGGAAGTCTGGAGCATCGCGGCTAAATATGATGCCAATAGCCTCTATACCGCCGTCATGTATGCCGAATCGCGCAACATGCTGCCAATGGAAAATGGCCTCATCGCCAATAAAACGCTGAACGTTGAAGCCGTCATTCAGTACCAGCTCGGCTTCGGCCTGCGCCCTTCCCTCGGCTACGTCTACGCGAAAGGTCAGAATCTCGGTCACGACGGGCGTGGCAACGCAGAGATCATGAACTACCTTGAGCTGGGTACCTGGTACTACTTCAACAAAAACTTCAACGTCTACACCGCCTATAAGTTCAACCTTCTCGATGAGAAGGATCGCGCTGTCACCGGCGCGGCGACTGACGATCAGTTCGCACTCGGCATCACCTATCAGTTCTGATGCGATTTCACCTACCTAAGCCCGCCTCGCGCGGGCTTTTTTGTGAGCAGCCGCCCGAGAGTAAATTCAGAGATGACCTAATGCGTAATCGCCGGTCGTGGCACATTTTTAAATCAGTCGCGCCCTCGAGGGCGCCATACGACTTAGTTCACAAAATGAAGGAGATACTGGCAAACTGCTACCTTGAACAATCGCTAAGTGATAGCTTATGAGGACCTGAGAAGCGTTCAATCCCGTCCTGCAAGCGCTGGCATCAGATGATGGTACAGGTAACGGTATTCTGAACCGCAGGGATTTAATTAAAGGATTTTCGAATCGGGTAGATAGAAAGATGAAGTGGCGGAGAGAGGGGGATTTGAACCCCCGGTAGAGTTGCCCCTACTCTAGTTTTCGAGACTAGTCCGTTCAGCCGCTCCGGCATCTCTCCGCTGAGGTTGCTATAATGCCAGGTTCTTTGGCATTTTAATAGTTCCTGTCTCTTTAATTACGTTCAAGTGACGACTTTGCGAGCAATATGATGTTTAAATGGCCCTGGAAAGCAAATGAAGAGTCCGGTAGCGCGGAAATACCCTGGGAGCAGGCGCTCGCCATTCCCGTTTTAGCTAACCTCTCCGCACAAGAGCAGCAGCAGCTTGTGCAGATGGCTGCGCGTTTTTTACAGCAAAAACGCCTCGTTGCCCTGCAGGGGCTGGAGCTGACTCCGCTGCAAAGCGCGCGCGTCGCAATGCTATTTTGCCTGCCGGTTCTCGAGCTCGGCATCGAATGGCTGGACGGTTTCCACGAGGTGCTTATCTACCCTGCCCCGTTCGTCGTCGACGATGAGTGGGAAGATGATATTGGCCTGGTCCATAACCAGCGGGTCGTGCAATCCGGACAAAGCTGGCAGCAGGGACCCATTATTCTTAACTGGCTGGATATTCAGGACTCCTTCGACGCATCTGGTTTTAACCTCGTGGTACACGAAGTGGCGCATAAGCTTGATACCCGCAACGGCGATCGCGCCAGCGGCGTTCCGCTAATACCTTTACGCGAGGTTGCCGGCTGGGAACACGATCTCCACGCGGCGATGAACAACATTCAGGATGAGATTGACCTGGTCGGCGAGAGCGCTGCCAGTATTGATGCCTACGCCGCAACCGACCCGGCGGAATGTTTTGCCGTTCTGTCAGAATATTTCTTTAGCGCACCCGAGCTGTTCGCCCCGCGTTTTCCGGCGCTTTGGCAGCGTTTTTGCCAGTTTTACCGCCAGGACCCGCTGCAGAGATTACGTGATAATGAACGCCAGGATGCGGACGACGCGCGCACTGTGCACTAAAACAACGAGTTGAGCTAAATTTAGCCATCTGAATCAGTTAGTTAAATTTAGTATTGACACAAAAATGCGGGGCCAGTAGTATGCGCCTCGTTCACACGATTCCTCTGTAGTTCAGTCGGTAGAACGGCGGACTGTTAATCCGTATGTCACTGGTTCGAGTCCAGTCAGAGGAGCCAAATTAAAGAAGCCTGCTTAGGAAACTAAGCAGGCTTTTTGCTTTTTACTCCAACCAGGTGGTTCCCCTCGCCGGCATCGCAAATACCCTGGCAACGCCCGGGCGCCAGCCTGACCGGGCCGCACCTCGCTACCGCGAAGCGAACCGGGCGACGTGCTCTGCAAGAAAATCAATCTCCTGCGGCGTATTATAGAAAGCCAGCGACGGCCGGACGGTACTTTCATAGCCCAGGTGTCGCAGGATCGGCTGCGCGCAGTGATGTCCGGATCGCACGGCAATCCCGACCTGGCTCAGATAGCGCCCGACGGCTTCATTTTCATGACCCGCCAGCACGAAGGAGAGGACGCTGGTTTTGTTCGCCGCGGTGCCGACCAGCGTCAGGCCCGGAATAGCCGACAGCTTCTCAATGCCATACTCCAGTAAGGCATGCTCGTAGTGCGCAATATTTTCTATCCCCACGGAAGTGACATAATCGATAGCCGCCCCCAGCCCGACGGCATCGGCAATATTGCCCGTTCCCGCCTCAAACTTATTCGGCGCGGGCTGATAGCGCGTTAGTTCAAAGGTCACGTCGGCAATCATGTTGCCCCCGCCCTGATACGGGCGCGCCTCCTCCAGCACGTCCTGCTTGCCGTACACGACGCCGATCCCGGTCGGTCCAAAAATCTTATGGCCGGAGAAGACGAAGAAGTCGGCATCCAGCGCCGTGACGTTGGTCGGGATATGCGAAATAGACTGCGCGCCGTCGATGGCGATGCGCACGCCAAACCGATGGGCGATCTGTACCAGCTCATGAACCGGCGTGACGGTACCCAGCGCGTTGGAAACGTGTGTTGCGGACACAAAGCGGGTTTTGTCGTTGAATAGCCGAATATATTCCTCAACGATCAGCTGCCCGTGCTCATCAACCGGCGCAACGCGGATCGTCGCGCCCGTCTCCTGCGCAATTAGTTGCCACGGCACGATATTGGCGTGATGCTCGAGCAGGGTGAGGATAATCTCATCCCCCGGTCGTAACAGCGGCTTCACGTAGCTGTGGGCAATCAGGTTGAGCCCTTCGGTGGTGCCGCGTACGAATATAATATTCTCCGGACCGCGGGCGCCGATAAAGCGCGACACTTTCTCACGCGCGGCTTCATAAGCATCGGTGGAACGTGCGGCCAGCGCATGCGCCGCCCGATGAACGTTCGAGTTCTCGTGTAAATAGTAGTGGCTGATGCGATCGATAACCTGCTTCGGGCGCTGGGTCGTCGCGGCATTATCCAGCCAGACCAGCGGATGACCGTCCACCCGTTCGGCAAGGATCGGGAAATCGGCGCGGATCCGCTCTACCGGGATCTGCCCGACCCGCGCCGGCGGCGCAGGGTGGGTGCCGGAAGCAGGCAATGCGGCAAACCCGCGAGGCGCGCCGTCCGCCCTGCTCTCCTGGCCCAGCGGCACCACCCTCGGCGCGTAAGCGGCCTCCCCGGCACGCGGGCGTGAGGGCGAATCGCCCGACAGCCCCTGCAGATCCCGCGCGTCGGGCAGGCCGTAATCGCGCGCGGAGGGAGCCTCGCCCGCCTCGCCGGGCCATCCGCCCGGCGCGTGGGGAAGCGTGAATAGATTACTCGTAGTCATAATATTCCCCCACCTCAACGTCTTCCAGCACGGCAATGGCGTCATCGGCGAGGATCGCGGCGGAGCAGTAAAGTGAGAGTAAATAGGAGGCCACGCCGTTATCGTCTATCCCGCGAAAGCGTACCGACAGCCCGCGAGACTGTTCGTTTGGCAGCCCTTCCTGATAAAGCCCCAGCACGCCGCGTTTGCTTTCACCGGAGCGGATCAGCAGGATATTGGTTTTCCCGCTCTGCCCTTTCGGGTTTTTCAGACCATCAACAAACAGCTTATCGGAAGGGATCAGCGGAATACCGCGCCACAGGATAAAAGTGCCGCCCTGTAAATTCACGGTAACCGGCGGGACGCCGCGTCGCGTGGCTTCACGCTGAAATGCGGCAATCGCGCGCGGATGGGCCAGGAAGAAGGAGGGCTCCTTCCACACTTTTGACAGCAGCTCATCCAGGTCATCCGGCGTCGGGCGGCCGTTGCGGGTCTGAATACGCTGCGAATCAGCGATATTTTTCAGCAATCCATATTCATCGTTATTGATAAGCTGACTCTCCTGGCGCTCGCGCAGGCTTTCAATCGCCAGCGCAATTTGCTCTGACGCCTGATCGTAAGGCGAGCTGTAGAGATCGGCGATTTTGGTATCCACCTTAATAATGGTCGCAATGGAATCGAGCTGGTATTCACGCGGCGTGGTCTGATACTCGATATAGCCCTGCGGTATCTCAACGCGGGTCGGGTCCTGGCTGCACAATGCGTCGAGCGGCGTTTCGCCCTCCACGACCTTGTTGACCCGATAAATCCCCGACTCCAGGCCCTTATAATCGAGGAAACGGCTGATCCAGCGCGGGGTAATTGCCGCAAACTGCGGAGCCGTTTTGGTTACGTTCGCTAACTGATACGCGGCTTCACGCCCCAGTGCATTAATGCCTTTTTGTTCTGCCATGATGATTCCTTAGTGTTTAAAATAGTGGAGCTGAAGGTTAGTACTGCGGCAAACGGGTATCGACATCCCGCGCCCAGGCGTTTAGGCCATCTTTTAAATTCATCACGCGCCCCTGATAACCCGCGCGCTGCAGTGCCCGAATCGCGAAAATACTGCGCTGCCCTATCTTGCACAGAAACACCGCATCGACCGTCGGATCGAATTCGCCGATACGTCTGACTATCTGGCCCAGCGGCATCACTTTTGCCTGCGGGAATTTGGCAATCGCCCTTTCGTGGGGCTCACGAATGTCGATCAGCTGCAGGGGTTTTCCCTCCTCTATCCAGGCGTGAAGCTCCCTGGCCGTGACGCTTTCAACCGGAATCTCCGCCTCATCGGGCTTCAGTCCGCAAAACTCTTCGTAGTCAATCAACTCATGAATCGACGGGTGCTCACCGCATACCGGGCAGCCGGGATCCCGCTCCAGCCGCAGCTCGCGCTGCTTCATTTGCCACACGTCGAAGAGCAGCAGACGGCCAATCAGGCTCTCGCTGCCGCCGACGATAAGCTTGATCGCTTCCGCCGCCTGGATGGTGCCGATAATTCCCGGCAGCACGCCGACCACGCCGCCTTCAGCGCAGGAAGGCACCAGCCCCGGCGGCGGCGGTTCGGGATAAAGACAGCGGTAGCACGGCCCTTCCCCGGCATAAAAGACGCTGGCCTGCCCTTCGAACTGGAAAATGGAGCCGTAGACCAGCGGCTTACCCAGCAAAACGCAGGCATCGTTGATCAGGTAACGGGTGGGATAGTTGTCCGTACCGTCAACCACGAGGTCGTACTCGCGAATAATTTCGAGCGCGTTTTTACTGCTCAGGGTGGTGTTATAGGTCACCACCTGCAGGTCGGGATTGATCGCTTTAAGCTTGTCTTTCGCCGAAGCGACTTTGGGCCGGTTGAGATCTTTGGTGCTATGAATGATCTGCCTTTGCAGGTTGGAGATTTCGACAAAATCAAAATCGACAATCCCCAGCGTCCCGACCCCGGCAGCCGCCAGATAAAGCGCCACCGGCGCCCCCAGCCCTCCGGTGCCGATAATCAGCACGCGGGCCGCTTTCAGACGCTTCTGCCCCTCAAGCCCCACTTCCGGCAGCAGCAGATGGCGGCTGTAGCGGGCAATTTCCGCATGCGTCAGCTCCGCCAGACGGTCGTCAGCAATAATGCTCGGTCTGCTCATACCGCCTTCCCGACGCCGCCTGCAATGGCGGGGACCAGCAGCACCTCGGCGCCCTCGCCGATCGGGGTCTCCAGCCCGCCGGTGGTTTTAATATTGTTCTCCCCCACGTACAGATTGATAAAGCTGCGCAGCTCCCCCGCGTCGTCGTACAGATGCGGCTGAATGTCGGGGAAACGCTCCGCCAGTGCGGCGACCAGTTGCCCAACGGTGTGGCCTTCGAGGGTCACTTTCCCCTGGCCGTCGGTGAAGGCGCGAAGTGCGGTGGGAATCAGTAATGTCGATGCCATAGTGGTAATCTCTCCGTGTTTTTTTCTGGTTTCAGGCAGCGTGCTGCCCGTTATTCGCGTTATGGAACGGTGCGCACCTCCTCCTGCAAAAAGCGCTGGCGGTCCTGCGTCAGCCGCCAGCTGGTGAGCGCGCCCGCCTGCCGCTGCGCAACCGCGACGATGATATAGGCGTAAAACGGCAGCGCGTGTTCGCGGTCAAATTCCGACGGAATGGCCGGATGATCGGGGTGCGAATGGTAATAGCCGACCACGTCCACCTCCTGAGCCAGCGCGGCGCGTTCCGCCCGCAGGGAGTCGTCGGCGGTGATGACAAAACGGTGGTACTGCTCCTCCGACTCGCGGCCATTGACGATGGGAAAAATCGCCGTCACGCGGGCGTCGCCCTGGGCGGAGAAATGGCCAAAGAGCGCGCCGCAGCACTCGTTGGGGTAGACCTTTTCCCCCTCAGCGCTAATCTGCTTTGCAATTTCGCGAGTTAATTCAATCATTGGTTTCATTCCAGAAAGAGTCAGCCAGATAACGCGAGCCGACATCACACAGCAGCGTGACCACCACCGATCCCGCTGGCAGCGTGCGGGCCAGCCTGGCGGCGGCGGCAACGTTTGCCCCGGATGAGATGCCGACAAAAATGCCGTCCCGCCGGGCGAGGCGTCGTGCGCTCGCATAGGCCTCCTCGGTAGTGACGGAAATAACGTCGTCGAACAGGGTTTCGTCGAGAATGCCCGGCTTAATGCTGCTGCCCATATGCTTGGTCCCTTCAATGCCGTGGAACGGCGAAGCGGGCTGCACGGCGAGCGTTTTCACCCGCGGATCCTCATACTTAAGCCGCCGCGCGGTGCCGACAAAGCTGCCGGAGGTGCCCATACCGGCGACAAAATGGGTGACCTGCTGTCCGCTCTGCTCCCAGATCTCTTTGCCGGTCGTTGCGAAATGCGTATCCGGATTGACGGGGTTGTTATACTGGTCGGGATAAAAATAGCGTTCCGGCTGGGCCGCAACCTGAGCCTGAACTTCTCTATAGGCGCCGTCAGAGCCTTCAAGCGGATCGGTTTCCACTATCGTGGCGCCATAATGGCGAATAATACGTTTGCGCTCCGGGCTGGTATTCTGCGGCAGATATAGCCGGACGCGATATCCGAGCGCCGCGCCAATCATCGCGTAGGCAATGCCGGTATTGCCGCTGGTCGCATCAATAATTGTTTTATCCGGTGTTAATAAACCCCGCGCAATCCCGTCCAGCACCATGGCTTTCGCCGCGCGGTCTTTTACCGAGCCGCTGGGGTTCATAAACTCAGCCTTTGCCAGCAGCGTTACGCCTGGCAACTCTGCGGCAAAAGAGGGCAAGGTTATTAACGGCGTAGCGCCGATCGTTTCAAGTAAATTCATAATGATTATCACGCCGTTATTTTTATCTATCCCGATGTGCCGGCCATTCCATTTTATTTTCGGCAGAATTAAATTCCGTCGCCGTCGCTGAAATGTTTTTGCTGAGCACGCGCCTGCTGCACATTACTGTCCGGCGGAACATCGCGGGTTAGCCATATATTCCCGCCAATGCTCGAACGCGCGCCGATAGTAATTCGTCCTAATATTGTTGCGCCGGCATAAATAACGACGTCATCTTCTATTATCGGATGGCGCAGGTAGTTTTTTAGTAACTGCCCGTCTTCACCGGCAATAAATCGTTTGGCCCCCAGGGTGACCGCCTGGTAAATACGCACCCGCTTACCGACGATGGCCGTTTCGCCAATCACCACGCCGGTCCCGTGATCGATAAAGAATCCATCATCAATCTGCGCCCCGGGATGAATATCTATACCGGTCTGGCCGTGCGCTTTCTCGGTTATCATGCGCGCCAGCAGAGGCAGATCGAGCTGATGCAGCTCGTGGGCCAGGCGATAGTGGATCACGGCATGAATTCCCGGATAGCAGAGCAGCACCTCATCCATGCTGCGCGCGGAGGGATCGCCCTGATAGGCGGCGAGGATATCGCTGTCGAGGCGCTGGCGGATAAGCGGCAAGCGGTTAGCAAACTGCTGGACCCGCCTGACCGCCTCCTGGGTCAGCGCGTGGCTCGCGCCCTGCGCATCCTGCTCGTCCTGCTCGTCGGACTGATAGTAAAGTTCCAGAAGCGCTTCTTCGGTCAGTCGGTCAAGCGAGGTGCTTAACAGGTGGCCGACGTAATAATCTTCACCCTCTTTGCGTAATTCGACATCGCCCAGCCGCATCGGATAAAGCACTTTTATCAAAGTATCGGTAACGGAATTAACGCTTTCACGGGAAGGTAAACTGCGTTTATTACGATAGTTATTTTTCGAATGTTCATCGCGCCACGCCTGACGAACGTGACGCAGTTCATCGACGACATTATTTAAATGCCAGTTATTTTCTCTTTTCGGTAGGAGATACAATTCACCTGCTTCCGGCATAATAATATCCTTCTTAACAGCACATCGATAAATCTGTTTTCTGCGTTACCTCACTTTTATGCATTACCCACATTAAAAACAAATAACCTTATTGACTTTGAATAGCTGAAAAGAATAAATACTTACGAATCAAGATACTAAATTCAGAATGGCCTAAAACCAGCGCTATTCAATATGACAGACACGCTTCCACCAGCAGTCAAAGCGCCGGCCTGGGCTGCGGACACGGCACCGAGTCTGTCCACAAAGTGGCTACCTAACTCTGTGGATAACCTGGAGTCAGATTGCTGCAGAGGGCGTGAGGCCGACCATCGCGCCGAATGTGCAAATTTTAACCAGCGACGGATTGCGCGCGTGAAACGCCGTCCGTTCGCGCTCACTATTGCCTCATAACCATTTGATGCGCTTCACCCTAAGCGGGCTCGTGCCTTCCTGCCGCCCGGCGGTATAAAAAAAGCCTGCTCAGGAAGCTGAGCAGGCTTTTGCTTTCTTAACGCTTAGGCGCGCTAGCCGCCGAACGTGGGCTGTACCGCGGAATAGCCGATATTTACCGGCATTCCGGAACGACGCAGCATGGCCTCGCTGGCCCGGTTCGCCTCAACGCCCTCGCCCTGCACAAACGCCTGGATCCCCGTCGTCATGGGCAGCGGCACCTTTCTGTCCGATTCGTATTCCGCGCGGTTGCGCGAGAGCGGCTCGTGAACCTCGAGCCAGCGGCTGCCGTCCGGCTCGAGGCTATATTTCACCGGCCGATCGATAATCTGCACCCGCGTCCCCACCGGAACGTTGTCGAAGAGGTACTTAATGTCATCGTTACGCAAACGGATACATCCCTGGCTTACGCGCAGCCCGATACCAAAGTTCGCATTAGTGCCATGAATGGCGTACAGCCTGCCGATATAGATAGCATACAGCCCCATCGGGTTTTCCGGGCCGGCAGGCACGAACGCCGGCAGGCTTTCCCCTCTTTTGGCATATTCGCGGCGGGTGTTGGCCGTTGGCGTCCAGGTTGGCGCCTCCTGCTTACGCTCCACCGCGGTCACCCAGTTGCGCGGCGTTTCGCGGCCCGCCTCACCAATGCCTATCGGCAGAACCTCAACCGTGGTCCCCTCCGGCGGATAGTAGTAAAGGCGCATTTCCGCGACGTTAACCACAATCCCCTCGCGCACCGTATCGGGCAGAATAAGCTGCTGCGGGACGATCAGCGTCGAACCAGACTTCGGTAAGTAGACATCCACCCCGGGGTTGGCTTCGAGCATATTGCTCAGCCCTTGCCCGTACTGCGCGGCAAACGCCTCCAGCGGGAGCGTATTACCGTCCGGGACGATGATGGTTTGCGGACTACCCACAAGGCGGCTTCCTTCCGGCGGCAACGGGTAGCTAACGGCCAGAACGCTCTGGCTTGACAGGATAAATAGCAGAGAACAAAGCAGTTTCACACGCCGCACCATTTCCCTTCCTCAGTCGCGACAATCGTGAATGAATTATAGCTTTATTATCGAAATCTTATATACCCGCTCACGGCGGTTGAGTACGCGTCCTTGTCCGCCGCCGGGATTGCGTTAGATCTGATAATCGATCGCCGCCTCTTCCGGCTCCATCGCCTGGCGTTTAATCTCATCCAGCGACAGCCCGGCGTTGCACAGCTCGATAAAGCGCCAGACGTAGTTACGCTGCAGCTGCCCGCGCTTTAGGCCTAGCCAGACGGTATTGGCATCGAACAGGTGCCGGGTTTCGAGACGCGTGAAGGTGTCAGACTCCCTGGCGTCACCGGACTGCTCGGCGACCAGCCCAACCCCCAGGCCCAGTTCAACGTAGGTTTTAATGACGTCGGAATCCTGGGCGCTGAGCACGATATCCGGCATCAGCCCTTTGCGATTGAAGGCCTCGTCGATACGCGAGCGTCCGGTAATACCCTGACGATAGGTGATAAGCGGCCAGCGAGAAATGGCCTCCAGGGTGAGCGGATTCACCTGGACCAGGGGATGATCTTTTGGTACCAGCAGGCTGTGGTGCCAGCGGAACCAGGGGAAAGCGACCAGCGTCGGATCGTTGCTCAAGCGCTCGCTGGCAATGCCGATATCGGCGCCGCCGTTATGCAGCAGGGCTTCAATTTCCTGCGGCGTCCCCTGCACCAGCTCCAGGCGAACGTCGGCAAACAGCTCGCGAAACGCTTTAATCACCGGCGGCAGGCTATAGCGCGCCTGGGTATGCGTCGTGGCGATGGTCAAGACGCCCGAGGCGTCGTTGGTAAACAGGTCCGCAAGACGGCGGACGTTGCTGGCTTCGTTAAGAATGCGTTCGGCAATCGAAAGCAGCGCTTTGCCCGGTTCCGTCATCCCCAGCAGACGCTTGCCGCGTCGAATAAAGATTTCGATCCCCAGCTCTTCTTCGAGTTCACGAATATGACGGCTGACGCCCGATTGCGATGTGTAGAGCATATTGGCGACTTCCGTCAGGTTGTAGTCCTGACGGGCCGCTTCACGAATTATTTTTAGCTGCTGGAAATTCACCCTTTCCTCCGGGCTATCAGACATAACATATGCTCTATTGTTAAAGTCTGTTGTCCCTGCTAACAAATAATAAAAACCAGCAACTTATTCCATTCTGGAATATACGTTAACTTACCAGCAGCAGCTCACGGTTCTCCAGCGAAGGGCGGCTCACCAGCGACAGTAAAATTTCCTTCACCGCCTGCGCCTGCGGCGACAGGCTGCCCTTGGCAGACATATTCAGCGATAGAGAGAGGCTCATTGACGGCGTGCTGATACGCGCCATCCAGCCGTTGGCGGCGCTACACAGCGAGCGAGCGGCGGATTCCGGCAGCACGGTGGCCCCCATTCCGCTGGCGATTGCCGCGGTTAAGGTGGTAATCGACTCGATCTCGCCGATGATTTTTGCCGACAGACGACGCAGCGTGAAGGCCTCGGTCACCCTCGCCCGCACCGCGCTGTAATCGCGGGGCAGGAACAGATTCATCTCGGCGACCGCCGTCAGGTCAACGCTTTGCCCCGGACAGTCTCGGGTACCGACCAGGTACAGATCCTCTTTCAGCAGCGGCTGGCTGATGATGCCGGCAACCGGCGACCGCTCGTACAGTACCGCCATATCCAGCTGACCGCTGAGCAGCTTATCGTTAAGGATAGTCCCGCTGCTCTCCTGCAGATACACCATCACTTCAGGAAGCTCGTTACGGACCGTTTGCAGCAGCGGCATCGTAATGGCGGACGCCGCCGTTCCCGGCGCAAGCCCGATAGAGACCTGACCGCTGAGGATATGGCCTACGTTATTGACCGCCAGCTGCGCCTGCTCGCACTGGCGCAGAATGGTCCGGGCGTGGGTATAAAGGATTTTCCCTGCTTCCGTCGGCGTGACGCCTCGCTTAGTGCGAATCAGCAGCTGCTGGTCCAGTTCACCTTCCAGGGTCGCAACCTGCTGGCTCAGCGCGGGCTGTGCGATGTGCAGGACTTCGGCTGCCTGAGTCAGACTGCCAATATCGACGATTTTCACAAAATACTTCAGTCGTCTTAAGTTCATTTTGCCTCCTGTAAGGAACGCCAGTAACCACGCTGGCAGTTGAGATACAGTAGGTTTTGCAATTTACTTGCCAGTTTTATTATCCCCGGCGCAAAAGCCGCTGGACGCCGCGTAATAAGCGATTCCGATTGCTGCAGGGGATTTTTTTGCCCGGTAAGCGGATTACGATATGCCCCATAAGGGGTACATTTGCACCATCGCGGTGCGCAGCGGCGCAAAAGCGGGTGAGCCTCGGCCGACTGCTGAAATTGTCAGCAGTCAAACTCATTCCGATGATTCAGCCTTTGACAAGGGGGAGCGCCGCCGTTAATATGCGCCCCGTTCACACGATTCCTCTGTAGTTCAGTCGGTAGAACGGCGGACTGTTAATCCGTATGTCACTGGTTCGAGTCCAGTCAGAGGAGCCATATTAAAGAAGCCCGCTTAGGAAACTAAGCGGGTTTTTTGCTATTCGGGATTATTGCATCTTTGACGCAGTCAGATTTTGCTGCCGCGACACAAATCTGAGGCTCGCACAGAGGTGAAGAGTCGCGGGAGCCCTGCCGGCAAAACCGATAGCTATGGGCATCCAGCCACTCTGTAGATCTCAGAAACCACCTGCATCGTTGCGTCTTCGATCGCGCCTTCATTACGGCATAAAAACCAGCCCTGATTTGCAATTTCTCGCTCGAACGCGCGGGTGCAAGCAACGTGCTCTTCCAGCTTGTGAATCACCGTACTACTTAGCCCACGCGCTCGGCCTACGGCCCTCGCCCATGAGATATCTGGCGCAGTAACAACCCCGACGTGCAGGTCTGGCGTGCGCACGTTGCGTTCCATATTAAGCTGTAAAATCTCGGCAAACGGCACCATCCGACGAAACGCGGCATCCGAGGGATACCAGCGATCCATCAGAATAATGCTGTCCGCTGGCTGTTTAGTCAGCACCTGCCGGGAGATCCATGCACGGCTATCAGCAAAGCGCTCGCAGACCTCCCATTCCAAATCCAGGGCGGGGTTTCTGGCGAGTTTGTTAACAAGGGCCATTGTTTCCCCCCTGTAGGGATCGCTTTTTTTCTCGCAAAGTCGGATGACCTTCTTGTTGTCTGCCCTTAGTACTTTCGTAATGGCTTCCAACAGCGTGGTTTTACCGGCTCCCTTGGGCCCATCCAGAGCAACAAACAGCTGACGACTCATTCTGCAAATGACGATTGATACAGGTTTTTTGTAAAGCTTGAATCAGGCAAAAGCATCTGGCTTCCTTTGTATGAATAGCTGCCCTCCCTCTTCGTTCGTCGGGGCACCTGGCGCATCAGCGCGAATCGGATAGAGGGATCTGATAAACAGAGACTGATGAACATTCTGGCAGTGGTGCTAACGCCCGGATTTAAAAGCCCAGGATTACAGCCGGTCATGGTCACTATCCCTATGTCATGACCTGCGCGATGCAGTTTAAGGGATCCGCGTAGAAAACGGAAAATACCCGACGCTAAACCTGCTTTTGCAGCAGACAGGCGTTGACGGGCAGCTTTGAGCGAACAGCGGACACTATTACCAACTTCAGCTATTGTGGTTTACGAAGTTGCGCTTACGGTGTTTCCCGGTTAAAGCTAGCAAGAAACATCGTTATTTTTTTTATCGCATAATGCTTATATGGGGAGTAATTTAGGCTAAAGGAGGAATCAATGTCACATTCGTCATCAAGAAGAAAAGTTCTAGCCGCAGAAGGCCTTCTTGCGCATAGAGCGTCACACGCACGGAGTTGCGCTAACCATGTTGCGAATAGATTGGGCATAACCCGCAGCGAGCTATTGATGAAGGTTGAGAAAGATACAGGGGCGAATTTAGTATCGCCGCTTACAGAAGATGAGTTAATGAAAGCGTTTTATTATATGGAAAACCTTTAAGAGTGACTGCTGTGAGTGAAGAGCGGAGGTTAGCAATCGCTCTCATGGCTGATGACGACCGCACCCGTGGTAAGATAGAAAGTTTTGTCACTCAATCTATCCAGGGTACAGGTTCACCAATGTAAGTGTGCGTGCAGCAGCGACAAGTCACCTTAACATCCTTTCTCGTAATTGAAGGGTTTACCTGTTGCAGAATTCCATTCTCATCAACAAACAGACCCGGATAAAAACTGCTTTCGCCAATGCAGACTAAATCCCTTCGCTGGTGCTCATGTAGCGCGACCAACCAGAATACAGGCTCAGTGGTATCAAGACGTCCACATACTTCGCTGAATATTTCATCCCACGGTTTGCCAATCTGTTTGATCAAAAAATAAAACAATGGTGTGTAGTCTCGACCACGCTTCTGTCTGCCATGCATTGTCTCGCGCTTTGCCAGTAGCTCATCTCCGACTTTTTTACGATTGCGTTTCCAGCGATACTCAGCACCTGGATTATTAGAATGGTGCCG
Organism: Klebsiella sp. Ech2A; assembly: GCF_030078455.1. Classification (NCBI taxonomy): domain Bacteria; kingdom Pseudomonadati; phylum Pseudomonadota; class Gammaproteobacteria; order Enterobacterales; family Enterobacteriaceae; genus Klebsiella; species Klebsiella sp. Ech2A. The sequence continues at coordinate 28,144 of NZ_JAQGFU010000028.1, forward strand.
CGTGGTCGTGTTGACGCTACGATACAGTTTACGGGACTTATTCAATTGGTGAGTACGCATAGCTCGATCTCGTGCATCCATTATTCTGTGAGTCAGTAACCCCTGCCGGAGCTAGATTCAATAGCTTATGACTGCATAAAAAATGGTCATGTTTAAAGGCAGTCTCATTCTGCTGAAATACCTTTCCGCTGACAACTACCAAAAAGTCCGCTCCTGGCACACTGCGGACTTTACTTACATAGCCTGATGCGTCAGGCTGCTAGTCACAAAAGTTTCTTGCTACTTCCTGGTGGTGCTACCGTCTGGGAGGGTGAATCATGACTACTATTCTGAGATCTGTTCCCGGTTTCCCTTTTTCATACCGCCATTCATTCTTCATTTTACTGATGACTTTACGCTCAAGCTCCGGAGTAGTGGTCGATTCAAGGATCTGTGTATTCTGAACTCTTCCGTCTGCATCAACATCAAACTGTATCCGCAGGGCATCCGGCAGTAACCTTCCGTTCTTATCGTGAGTGGTAATGACTGTATTTGCAGAGGAAGTGCTACCAGATGGTGTGCTGGCGCTGGCCGGTGTACCGGCGCAGACAGCCAGAAGCAGTGGCAGAATGAAAGTGAGTAGTCCGATAGATTTCATGAAGCGTCCGTGTTTTAAAATTAACCATATGGCTGTTACTACTGCTGTAACCCATGTCACACAAGCTAACAGCCAAATTTTCATGGATAGAAACCGCTCAATGGGCGGTTATTTCAAGCCCGCAGATCGGCCGGATTTACCCTAACCCCCAATGCACGGACTATAATGATGTCAGGCGCCAAGGCTGCCGCAACTCATCGAAAAAAGTCATCTACCGCATCACTCCACATATGGCCTGACTTCGACCATATCTTGTTTATTTGTGGAGGAAATCCACTCCTGCAGTATCCATTTTTCCCCACGAAATCGAATGCTCCATGCGGGTATCCATTGATCAATAGTACGCACTTCTGACTGTCTTCAGACCAGCCGATTTTAACGTCAGAAGGAACGTGTCCGTCAGAAATATCTTCGGCGTTGTAGATATGCACCGCGTCCTGAATCGGGTTGCCGTCGACAGACTCATCGAGAGCGTAAAAATATCCGGTTTCACCATCGTCCTCAAAAACGGCGGCCAGCATCCCCTCAGGGGCAAGGCTCTTTATCACTTGTGCTTCACCGACCACGAGCTCGGCCTGCATTGTCACTAAAATTGTCATCCGATTTACTCTCCTTTCCCCGGGCATTATATTATTTTGCTTTATCGAGCCATACACTACTTTGCAGTACCATACTTCAGATCGTAACGGATAACTGCAAATCAAGCAGTTCGTTAGCTTGTATCTAACAGTTTGTGGTGATTAGCTAACTGCGCATGTCGAAGCCGGATTTTTGAAAATCTCTATAGACTTCTGGATTGTTGAAGGCGGGAAACCTGGCTTTATGGGCTGCTGATTTTATCGCTTCGCAATATGCTTTATTGCCATTGCTGGTTGATATGTTTAAAGCTGTGCCATCCTGAGCAAATTCAATATGCAACCTGCATTTTTTCCCTTTCCAGTTTTGCGGCTCATCTAGTTTTGCGTTTATTGCCGCTCTGATTGCCCGCGCTTGCGCCCCCCATTCATCCTGATCATCCCAGCGCCCTGAACTGCAACCACCCGTTGCCGTGGTCTTATGACAGCCAGAAGGATGTAACGGTGCGCAACCAGCGGCAAGGCTGATCAAAATGGCCAGCATAACGATATTCTTTACTATTTTAGACGATCCCACTTTTCCCCCTCAATCCATTTAATCCTCAGAAATATTTGCATATTCATCCGTCATTCCTGGCGCTTTTTCAACTACTAATTATCTACATCCAGCGGATGTTTCGAATGAGACATCTGAATATGTAGAGGAGATAATAAGCTGCGATTTATTACCTAATAATTAGTACAGGCACTTTTTACGTCCGCCCCTGGCACGAGGCAGACATGCCCGGGAGCGCAAGATATCTGCTAAGAGCGCCGAGAAAAACGCCAGACTATGAATCACCCGCAGAACGGTTCTGGAAGTGTGTTGTATCCATCGGTTGAACTCATATCCGGTGCGGACAGAAAGCAGGTGCATCATGCCCGCATTTATTACTTTTACCTACGACTATTAGGGAATATGGTCTTCTCCTTATTAAGAATTGGTTGAATGGGATTCGGTGAATTTTGCAACATTCCTTTGAATTTCTGCCCAAGCGTATTCATTCGATAGCGCTGCTAAGAATGGCACTATTTGTAATCGAATAGTTGGCCGTTTACCTGACTTGAAGAATCATAGAGTATGCCCTCTGGCAGAGCACTTGCAGAAGTCCAGTAATGTTGAATCCAGTAAATATCTATTCAGAGCAAAGGGTTGCATTAAAGAGAACCGAATCAGTATATCGGAAGCTGTCGAAAAGAGAATGGTCCGGTGTATGGCGATTCTTACAGCAACTTTGTGGCGATAATGCACCAGGCGACCCAGGATGGCCGCCCCGTAACGGCTATGCGCCTGTTGCTCCCCTACCAGCTCGTAGCCTTCATATCAATTACAAAGCGATACTTAACGTCCCCCTTAAGTATACGGGCAAAGGCAGTCTCGATATCCTCGCCACCAATCATTTCAATATCGGCGGTAATATTGTGTTCGCCGCAGAAGTTCAACATTTCCTGGGTTTCCTGAATGCTGCCAATTGACGAACCGCTGATGCTTAAACGTCGAAACACCATTGGCGTAATATTCGGCGAGTCGTGTGGCTGGTCCGGAATGCCTACCAACACCAGGTGGCCATTGGTTTTCAGCGTTGCCAGATAAGGATCCAGATCGTGCGGTGCCGCTACGCAGTCAATTATAAAATCCAGCGAGGTTTGGCAGGCAGCCATTTGCGCGGCATCGCAGGAAATCACTACCTGTTTTGCCCCCATTAGAAGGGCATCTTTGCCCTTCTCTGGGGAGGTAGTAAACAGCGTCACTTCCGCCCCCATCGCATTGGCCAGTTTCACTGCCATATGGCCTAATCCCCCAGTCCCACAACACCAACACGATCGCCTGCGTTGACGTTGAAATGTCGCAGCGGCGACCATACGGTCACGCCTGCACACAGCAGTGGTGCAACCCCGGCAAGCGATAGGTTTCGAGGTACAGAAACAACAAAATGTTGATCGACAATCACGCTCTGCGCATAGCCCCCCTTGGTGCTGTCGCCGGTATATTTATCAATGCCATTGTAGGTAGCAGTAAACCCCGCTTCGCAGTACTGTTCTTCGTGGTGCTTGCAGAAATGGCACTCGCGGCAGGAGTCGACCATCACGCCCACACCGACGATATCACCGGGTTTAAAATGGGTGGCCTCTTCCCCGACTTCCACGACTCGCCCGACTATCTCATGTCCCGGCACTAGTGGATATTGGCTAACTGCCCATTCGTTACGCACCATGTGGAGATCAGAGTGGCACACGCCGCAATAGAGGACCTCAATTTTGACATCCTGCTTTTGTAACGAGCGCAGCGAAACCTGCCCTGATATTAAGGGCTGTGCCGCGTCATGTGCGACTAATGCGTTGATTTTCATCTTACCTCTGGAATGTGCTGGTTCTGGTTAACTCAAGGGGGCAGACTATAGTCAACAGGATTCCATATTGATAGTAGTTACCATTTGGTGACCATAAGCAGAGGACAGAACAATGCCATCCTGGGTTGAGGGTAAACTTTTTTTCTATGCGGACTCGCCACCGCGCCGCCTGATGGAGCTCTTTTCAGTTAAATGGAGCACAATGGTGCTGCATGCGCTGTATCACTGGCCGGATGAACGCGCACGCACTGGTGAGTTACAACGTAGCTTGCACGGGATTTCCAAGAAAATGCTGTTCCAGACTCTAAAAGAGTTGGAGCTGCGAGGGCTGATTGCCCGCCATGTGTATGACGTGATCCCACCCAAAGTCGATTACCGTCTGACTCCACTTGGCAGAATCTTTGCCGAACCCATTGAGCAAATGTACCAGTGGGGATTAGAAAATCAGTCCGCACTAGATAAAATGGAAGCCTGCTATCAGGCGGCATCCAACTGAGGGGTATGCAACACCATCATGCCGCTCTGAGCGAGGAGCGAACGACTGCTTTAAAGCATGCACAAACTCTTTAAAAGTAAATCGTTTTGGCAGGGCACCGGGACCAGAGCCGCTGTTACTTTTCGGCAAAATGTGAATTGTGGATCAGGAAATGCTCAATCGCGTTGATTAAACCGGGAGCTAAGGGCAGCGCTGGTTCAGCATATGAAGCGATATTCGTCCTGCGATCGTCCGAAGTCACCTCCTTCAGAACATGGTTCATATTGGGCACTATAACCAGGGACGCTTGAGGATTCGCGGCCTTAAGCAGTCTTGCATCCGCTTCTTCCACCTGCAGATCGCGTTGCCCTTGCAGCACTAACGCGGGTTTTGAAATACTCGAAATGAGATGACCCGGATTATATGAAAACGCATTGATCAAAAATCCCTGAACCGCAGGATTAAAGAGATTTTGCAGTGCCGGATGCATATTCGTCATATCGACCCGCTTCCGATGTTCCAGAGCATCAATTATCGGCAGTGCCTGCTTTAATAACATTTCGTTATCCGGATTAGCCTTAAGTTGCCCCCTCAGCACCTCGCCCATCGGCCTCCCGGGCGTTGCGATAAGCACCACGCCGCACACCTCCTCTTCCTGAGCCGAGGCAAGGGCGACCAAGCCGCCTTCGCTGTGTCCTAACACCCAAATACAGGGAGTGTGCATTTGACGCCTAAGTACGTCTACCCAGGATCGAACGTCGTCAACATAGTCGGCAATCGTCACCGCATTGGCATCCTCTACGGCCATTGCGCTAGCGAACATTCCACGTTTGTCGATACGCAGCGTTGCAAAGCCTTTTGCCGCCAGGCCTTCAGCAAGAAGTCGGTAAGGCGATGCATTCACCCCAAGCGGGTTGTTTCCATCCCGATCGGTCGGACCGGAGCCAGGAACGATAAGAACAACGGCGGTTGGTTTTGAATTTGGGGTGAGTAACGTACCTTTCAAAGGGCCTTTTGGCCCGGCGGCCTCCAGGAGAGTTTCGGAAAAGGTCACCGGCACTGCTGCCAGACTCACAAATGGGCAAGCGCTCAAAAGGGCAATGGAGGCGGTAATATTCATCGGCGATGTTCCTGTAAAACTCAGCGTTCCGGTCAATTTATATTATAAATATGGCCTGCTCTCCATTAGATATCATTCTTCTACCATGCCCACTATCCCACGGACGGGTGGATATCGACCCCCTGTCCGAAAGCGGCACCGGTTAGCGCTTTCGCTTGATGAAAGAGAGGAGATATCCCGACAATACCGTGCAGCAAAAGCGGTACTGCTGCGTGGGAAAGAATGAGGGTCAATAAGCTCTTTTCGCAGTCATACACTTCTCAGTCACGCTTCACAAACCGTACCGGCATACTGCGGATCCCGGTATGCTTATTGCTGCGCACCCAATTAACATCGCCATCCAGCCTGAAGCCATCCACCTGTTCCAGCAGGTGGTGCAAGATAACGCGCATTTCCAGCCTCGCCAGCTGGGCGCCAAGACAGCTATGTCCCCCGCCGCCAAATGCCATATGCTGATTTTTCTGGCGGCCAATGTCGAACGCAAAAGGTTGCTCGTAATAAGCATCATCCCGGTTAGCCGACGCCCACCATAACGTGACTTTCTCCCCCCGACGAATCAGCCGGTCGCCGATAATCACATCGCGCGTTGCCGTACGACGGTTATAGGGGGTCGGCGAAGTCCAACGCAGTATTTCGTCGAGCGCTGAATTCATCAGCCCCCGGTCCTGCTGCAGACGCAGCCACTGCTCCGGATGGTGAATAAATGCCAGAATACCGCCGGCAATGGCGTTACGCGTGGTTTCCAGCCCCGCCACCATGACCACGCTGAACACCATCAACTGTTCCAGCGGCGTCAGTTTTCCCAGCCCTTTGGCTAGCTCGCCGGTCACCGCCAGCGACACAATATCGCTGCCCGGGTTCTGGCGTTTCTCTTCGACGAACTTATGCCCGTAGGCCATAAAGTTCTGCATCCCCTGCTGGCTACTGATGCTGGTTTCACCCAGCTGACGGTCCGAATAGTCCAGCACGGCGTTAATCCACGCAAAAATCTGATGGCGATCGTCGTGTGGGATACCGACTAAACTGGCGATAGCAAACAGCGGCAGCTCTGCCGCGATGGCCGAGACGAAATCGACGCGTTCCTGCTGGAGCGCGGCCTGTACGGCAGACCCTGCTGCGGCAAACAGCACATCCTCCATCGCCGCCACGCGGGCATTGGTGATGGCCGGAGCAATCAATCTGCGTAGCGCCTTATGGCGCGGATCGTCCATCATATTGATTACCGAGCCTGGCCCCATTTCACGCGGTAAATCCTCAATCATGGTGCCCCCGCCCTGCCGATCGCCGCCGCCGGCGGAGGAGAAGGTGTCGTTATCTTTCGCAATGGCCGCAATGTCGTGATAGCGCGTAAACACCCAAAATCCTTCGCCATCGGGCGTTAGCGCCGTGCGGGGATGGAACAATGCCCCGCGGTGGCGACGCAGGTCGGTGAATACCTGATGTGGAAACCCGCGGCTGAACAGGTCCAGATTGGTCAGGTCCACGTCAGGCAGCGGCCACAACTGCGCGGCCTGTTCACTGTTGATAATCGCTTCGGACATCGTTACCTCCCCGGTTTATTGCAGACGCCAGCCTTCAGCACGGTTACGCGCCTGCCAGAAATCGGCATAGCGACCGCCTGCGGCCAGTAATTGCTGATGGTTGCCCTGTTCGATAATGTGCTGCCGATCCAGCACCAGAATCTGGTCAGCGTTTTGGATGGTCGAGAGCTGATGGGCAATGACCAGCAGCGTACAGCGATGGTGCAGAGACCGTAATCCGGCGGCGATCGCGGACTGATTCTCCGCGTCAAGAGCGCCGGTGGCCTCATCCAGCAGCAATATCGGCGCGTTTTTCAACAATGCGCGCGCGATGGCGACGCGCTGGCGTTCACCGCCGGAAAGCAGGCCGCCGCCCTCGCCCACCTGGCTTTGCCAGCCATCCGGCAGACGCTGCAGCAGCTCGTCCAGCCGCGCCAGCCTGACCACCTGCGCAATTTCCTGCGCATCGGCGTGCGGATTGCCAATCAATACGTTTTCCTGCAGGGTGCCGCTGAACAGATAATTGTCCTGAAAGACTGGCGCGATCAGCGACATGTGCTCGCGACTGCTTAACTGGCGCAGATCGGTGCCTCCCAGCGTAATGCTGCCGCTGTCGGGATCGAAGAAACGCGCGATCAAACGCATAAGGGTGGTTTTACCGGCGCCAGAGAGGCCCACCAGCGCCGTGGTGGTGTTGGCGGGCAGCGTAAGCGACACATTTTTCAGGATCGGCCGCTCGGGTTGATAGCCAAAGGTCACGTTATGCAGCTGAATGCTGGCCTCGCCGCCGTATGGCTGCGGATCGTCGGCCTGCGGCAAGGGTTGCTCGGCCAGTACCCGTTCCACCGCATCCATTTGGGCAGAAGCCATACGGATCCCGGATCCGTAGGCCGCTACTTCGGTAAGGGGATCAATCACCCGGTTAATCAGCACCAGCAGCGCCAGCAGCGTGACCAGCTGCTGCGGATCGTTATCGGCCAGCCCCAGCCAGGTGACGCTGGCCATCAACGTCAGGAAGCTGAGCTGCGCCAGCCATGAGTTCGCCAGTAACGGCGGCAGCACCAGCCACAGCTGGCGTTTACTGGCCCGATTTTGTGCCACCAGGGCGGCATCAAAATTGGCATGTCCCTGCTCGCCGCAGCCGTGAGTGCGCAGCACCATTTGGTTCTGCGCAAACTCAAGCATACGTTCGCTGGCTTCCGCCGTGGCAAGGTGAACGGCTTCGTCTGCGGCGCGGCCCAGCCTGCCCGCCCACCAATAAACCAGCGCCACCAGCGGAAAAATCACCAGCGCGATCAGCGCGATACGCCAGTCGAAGAAAAAGGTAATCGCCACCACCACCAGCGGCGTCAAGGTGGCGCGCATGAGCGGGCTTAACTGATGGGCTGGCAGCCCGAGGATTTCCATCACCCCCTGACTGAGCAGCACGCCAAGCTGGCCGGTATTGGCGGGGCTGAACCAGCCCAGCGGCAGAGTCACCACGTGGTCGCCAATGCGGTGACGTAGGGTATTCAGTAGCGCTATGGCCACCCTGAAGCCGCCCAACGAGGCAACGTAGTTAAGATACCAGGCGAGCAACGTAGCCAGCGTGAGCGGCAATAACCACCACGTCGCCCGGGTGATATCATCCTGCAATAGCGCCTGGACGATCGGCACAACCATCGCAAAAGCGATGCCCTGCACGAGGCAGAAAAGCGCCATCAGAATCAGGTAACGTCGCAGAACCCTGGCGTTATCTTTGCCCAGCAGCGACGAGAGACGGGTCAGCAGCATACCTCCTCCTTTGATGGTGAGAACTGGGCCTGCCACAGACGCGCGTATTCGCCTTTGTTAGCCAGCAGCTGGCTATGCGTTCCCTGTTCCACAATACGTCCCTGCGCCAGCACCACGATATTATCGGCGTTAACCACCGTCGCGAGGCGGTGAGCCACCACCAGCAGCGAGCGATTACCCTGTTGAGAAATGAGCCGGGAGAGCGTGTCCTGTATGGCGGCCTCCGACTCGGCGTCAGCCTGCGCCGTCGCTTCATCCAGCACCAGCAGCTGCGGCTCCTTGAGCAGCGCTCTGGCAATACTCAGGCGCTGCGCTTCCCCGCCCGACAGGCGGGCATCTTCGCCATAAACCGACTCATAGCCGCGCGGCAGTTGCAGAATGCGTTGATGGATATTGGCCGCCTGCGCCGCGGCAATCACTTGCCGATCGGTGGCCTGCGGATGGCCAAGGGCAATGTTGTCTCTGATGCTGAGCCGCAGCAGCCGCACCTCCTGAAAGACGCAGCCAATCTGGCGATAGAGGTGGTCGGTCGCGATATTAGCCAGATCGACGCCCCCTAGCATAATCCGGCCGGCGTCGGGTTCGGCAAAGCGCAGGAGTAATTTCGCCAGCGTTGATTTGCCCGCCCCGGATGCGCCAACCAGCGCCGTTACCGTACCGGGCTCCAGCGTCAGCGATACGTCATGCAGAATCTGGCGATCGGGCCCGTAGCTAAAGCTGACGCGCTCAAAGCGCACCTGGCTGCCCGCATTGAGCATCACCCGCTCCGGCTCCTTTTGTTGAGGGATCGCCAGTAGCCCGGCCAGGCGAGTAAAAGCCCCTTTCGCCATCTGTAGCGACTGTGCGCTGCTGCTTAACGTGCCAATGGGCACCGAGATCCCCAGCCCCAGCACCGCAAACGGCAGGAGTTGCCAGACCTCCATCCAGCCGAGATGAATAAAGGTGACGCCGCCAACCAGCACCAGCAGCAACAAGGTGATCGGCGCGATGATCACCCCTGAGAGGCTTTCCGGCTTGATCAGCGGGCGCACCCAGTCGAGGAAGAAATCGCGAAAGCTGTCTACCGCCCGACGGTACGCCTGATGAGCAACGCCATGCTGGCCGAAGGTTTTCACCACCGGTATGCCCTGGACAAACTCCACCACCGAGCGATTGACCTGCTCCAGCTGCTGGCCGTACTCCGCCATTTTGGCCTGGCTGGCACGCATAATCCGGCGATAGAGCAGAAAAAAGAACGGTAGCGGAATCAAGGCGATCAGCGTCATCCGCCAATCGATGAACAGCAGGTAGCCGTAGACGCACAGCAGGGTGGCGGCGGCGTTTGCCAGGTTCAGATAGGAGTGCGCCACCAGATGATGAATGGCGGTCACGTCATCCTGCATACCCTGCTTAATTCTGCCGCTGCTGTTGGCGCTGAACCAGCTGAGCGGCGCGTGCGCCATACGACGCGCTAGCTGGCGGCGCAGCCACAGGGAGAACGCGTTGTCAGCGAGATGCGTCGTGAGATCGGCCAGGCCGCGCAACGCCAATCCTCCGCCCAGGCAGAAAGCGGATATTTTCACGATATGCCAGGCGAGGGCCGCGCGATCTGCCTGCGCGCTCATCAGCACCCGAGCCAGTTCAGTCAGACCAATCAGCGGGGCCAGCACCAGCGCCGATGAACCCACCTGAAGCACTACCGCCAGCGCAATCCAGCCGCGAACCGGTCGTAGTAGCCCGGCCTGCTGAGGTTCAGTCTCGCATGTTGAAGTCATCCCAAAT